>LUYR01000196.1 GCA_001603335.1 Rhodospirillales bacterium Alpha_05
CAGCCCCAACGCCACCGCGGCGGTCAACGGCCGCGCCGCGCTGACCATGGCGCGCATCCTCGCCGCCGAAGGCGCGGACCCGGCGCAGCAGCGCGAATGGATCGAACGGGCGGCGTCGTCGCTCGCGGCTTGAACAACACGCGGGCTCTGCCCGCACCCGCAAAGGGCCTTGGGCCCTTTGATCCCTTGAGTTTTTTCTTTTGCGCGTAGCGCCATGAGCCTTTTGCGGCGGCGTGATGGTTGATTGCGCTGACGCGCGAAACAACAAGTTACGGGGTCTGGGGCCCAAGGCCCCAGCGGGTTCGGGCGGAGCCCGGAGCCTTTCTCGCGCGAACTCTTGCCAAGCGGGGAAAATGTCCGTATGTTCCGGGCCCTCTGCTTGGTATGCCGGTGTAGCTCAGGGGTAGAGCAACTGATTCGTAATCAGTAGGTCCGCGGTTCGAATCCGCGCACCGGCACCAGTTCCCGTCGGGAACCTGCCGCGACCGGAATCTTTTCATGTCCGAGTCCGAGTCAGCCTCCGAGGTTTTGCCGCCCCAGGCGATGGAACGCCTGGGCGAGACCGTGCGTGCGCGCCGTCAGTTGCGCGGCATGCGGCTGAAGGATTTGGCGGATCTCGCCGAATGTTCCGAGAGCATGCTGTCGAAGATCGAGACCGGGCGTGCGGTGCCGTCGCTGGCGTTGTTGCGGCGCATCGTCTCGGGCCTCGAGGTGAGCATTCTCGAGCTCTTCGGCACGCCGCTGGAGGCTGCGCCTCTGGTGCACCGCGTCGGCACGCGGCCGACGGTGGCGGTGGGGCGGGCCGGAGCGGTGCCGAGCGTGGTGCTGGAGTTCCTGATGCCGCGCGGCGAGGGGCTGGCGCTCGAGGCCAACATTCACACCGTCAATCCCGGCGGCTCGTCGTCGGGCTCCACCAGTCATGTCGGCGAGGAGTTCGGCTACGTGCTGGAGGGGGCGCTCGATCTCACCGTGGATGGCGAGACGGTGCATTTGGAGCAGGGCGATTCGTTCTCGTTCCGCTCCGAGCGGCCGCATGCGTACCGCAATCCCGGGGCGATTCCGGCGCGGGTGTTGTGGGTGAATACCCCGCCCACCTACTGAGCAATCGCCGCGTCGGCGGCGTCGTGGGGGTGCGGAAAAGCCTTTCCGCCGCCGCATGCGACTGCATGACGAAATGCCCAAAATTCTCGCGCATCCGCCGCAAAATTACGCACCGCCGAAAATATCGGCACTTTCTATTCAAGTGACTTGAATTCCTGACGTCATCTGTCAGTCTTGGCACGGTTGGAGCCCGCTGCACCGGTCTTTTCCGGCGTCGGGAAACAGAGGAGCCATCAGATGAAATCCATCCTGCGTTTCAGCGTCGGCGCGGTGCTCTCGGCCGCCCTCGCGGCGATGCCGCTTGTCGGTGCGTCCGCCAAGGACACGGTCAAGATCGCGTTCATCGGTCCGCTTTCGGGCGGCACCGCCTCGATCGGCGTCGGCGGTCGCAATTCCACCGAGCTCGCGGTGCGGCTGCGCAATGCCGACCCCAAGGCGAAGTACACGTATGAGCTGTTCGCCCAGGACGACGAGTGCAAGCCGAACGTCGGCGTGCAGGCGGCGACCAAGGCGGCGGCCGACCGCAAGGTGATCGGCGGCGTCACCCATTACTGCTCCGCCGTGGCGATGAGCACGGTCGACATCTATCACAAGTTCAATCTGCCGGTGATCGTCTGGGGCGCGGTGTTGCCCGACATCACCTATGCCAACGACTATGCGGAAGTGCATCGCGTCAACGGCACGATGATCAACCAGAACCAGGTCGCCGCCGACTTCATGACCAAGCAGGGCTACAAGACCTGGGTGATCCTCCACGACACCACCGACTACGGCAAGGGTCACAACACCTACTTCTCCAAGTACCTGACCCAGGACGGCGGCAAGATTCTCGCCACCTTCGGCGTCACCTCCGACCAGCAGGACTTCACCGCCGAGCTGACCAAGGCGAAGGAACTGAAACCCGACGTGATCTACTTCGGCGGCCTCACCCCCTTGGGCGTGCGCATCCGCCAGCAGATGGACAAGCTCGGCATCAAGGCGCAGTTCCAGGGCGCTTCGGGTATCGTCTCCGACGCCTTCATCGAGGGCCTCGACAACAAGCTCGCCGAGGGCACGCTCGCCTTCCGCGAGGGCGCGCCGGTCGAGAAGCTGCCGGGCGGCCAGTACTTCATGAAGGAATACGACAAGGCGAAGTTCGACCAGGGCCCGGATGCCTACGGTCCGTTCGCCTTCGCCGCCGCCAACCTGCTGATGGACGCGATCGAAAAGGTCGGCCCCGACCGCAAGAAGGTCACCGCCTACCTCGGCAAGATCGAGAACCGCGACAGCATCGTCGGCCCGATCACCTTCGACGACCACGGCCAGAACTCGGTCGCCGCGATCACCAAGTACGTGATCCAGGACGGCAAGTGGGTGCTGTGGGAAGACAGCGAGTACGGCGCGGGCAAGCGCAAGCTCGTCGGCAAGTAATCCGATCCTCACGGCGAGCGCGGGAGTGTCCGCGCTCGCCGGTTCTTTACCGGAGCGCGACGCGGCGATGGATCTTCTCGGCCAATATCTGATCAACGGCTTGATGCTGGGCACGATCTACGCCCTCGTCGCCGTCGGGTTCACCCTGTTCTTCGGGGTGCTCGACGTGATCAAGTTCTCCCACGGCGACGTGCTGATGGTCGGCGCGTTCACCGGTTTCACCGCCGCCTCGGCGGCCGGGGCGCTCGGCTTCCACCATCCGCTGGCGCAGCTCGCCGCGACCGTGGTGTTCGCGCTCGCGGGCACCGCCCTGCTCGGCGCGGTGATCGCCAAGTGGCTGATCCTGCCGCTGAAAAACGCGCCGCGCCTCAATATCCTGCTGGCGACGCTGATGCTCGGCACCGCTTTGCGCGAATCCGTGCGGCTGTTCTATCCCGACGGTTCGAACCCCAAGGCGTTCCCGTCGCTGCTGCCCACCTCCGCCTGGCAGTTCGGCAATTTCACCCTGCGCGCCGACAGCGCGATTCTGGTGGTCACCGGCATCGCGGTGATCGTCGGGCTGCATCTTCTGATCAACCGCACCCGCCTCGGCCTCGCGATCCGCGCCGTGGCGCAGGATGAGGAAACCGCCCGCACCATGGGGATCAACTACACCCTGATCGTGCTCGTCACCTTCGCGCTCGGCTCGAGCATCGCCGCCGTCGCCGGGGTGATGGACGGCCTCTACTACAACGAGATCAACTTCGGCATGGGCCTGCTGCTCGGCCTGATCGGCTTTTCCGCCGCGATCATCGGCGGCCTCGGCAACCTCTACGGCGCGATCTTGGGCGGCTTCCTCTTCGCCGCCTTGCAGATGATCGGCGCGGTGGCCTTGCCGTTCGCCTCGGCCTACAAGGATGTGTTCGCCTTCGCGGTGGTGATCGCGCTGATGGCGTGGAAGCCCACCGGCCTGATCCCCGAACGCTCCAGCGATCGGGTGTGACGATGAAAGACGCAATTCTCCGCATGCCCGCCTTCGCCGTCGCCGCCGCGACCATCGGTCTCGGCTTGGTCTTCGCCATCGTGTTCATGGAGCAGGAGAGCGACGTCGCGGTGATCTCGCTGATCGCCGTCGCCGCCGCCGCCGCCTGGCTCGGTACCCGCGCGGGCGTCGCCGAGCGGGTTTCAGCCGCAGCG
>LUYR01000197.1 GCA_001603335.1 Rhodospirillales bacterium Alpha_05
CTCGTCGGCCCTCGACGACGACATTCCGTTCTAAGTCGGGCGGACCGCGGCGGATGGATGTGGCCAAGACCCGGTTGCTCGCAAAACCCGCCGCGGGCGCTGGCGGCAGTGGCGCGGCCGTCCTCCTCCCCGAAGGCAAGCCGCGCGGAACGGTGCTTCTCAGTTATCTGAAGGGACCGTTGCTCGGCGACCCGGCCGATCCGCTATCCGGCCATACCAACCGGTGGGAATCCCGTGAAATCGCGCGGATTCTCACCACTCTCGGCTTCGCCGTCGAGGCGATCGACTACATCGAGACCGAGTTCGTGCTCGACAAGGACTACGCGGCGGTGATCGACATCGCGCTCAATCTCCAGCGCTTCGCCGCGATCCTGCCGCCCGACTGCATAAAAATCCTCCACATGACCACCGGCTACCCGCGCTTCTCGATGGCGGCGGAGTTGGACCGCGTCGCCGCGTTCGAGGCGCGCACAGGGCGGCTCTATGCGCCGAAGCGCCTTACCCCCTGGCCCGACCTGCTCGACCGCAGCCTCGCGGCGGCGAACCACGTGTCGCTGCTCGGCAACGACGAGACCCTGTCCACCTATCCGGCGGCGCACCGCGACAAGATCCGCTGCATTCCGGTTTCGGGGTCGTTCCTCTCGCACGTGCGGGCGCCCGACGAACTCACGCCCGCGAAGCGCCAGTTCATCTGGTTTGCGGGGCCGGGGGCGGTACACAAGGGACTGGACGTGGTGCTGGAGGTGTTCCGCAAGCGAACCGACCTTACGCTCCACATCGCCAACGACCTTGGTGCGGAGCCCGATTTCGTCGCCGCCTATCGGGATGTCCTGGCGCAGGACAACATCGTCTACCACGGCTATATGAACGCCGCGCATCCGTCGTTCGCCGCGTTGTTGAAGGACGTTTTCTGCTTCCTCTCGCCGTCCTGCTCGGAGGGGATATCCACCGCGGCGGTCACCTGTTTGCAGTTCGGCCTGTTCCCGATCGTCAGTCCGGAAACCGGTGTCGACCTGCCGCCCGGCTGCGGCCTGACGCTCGCCGACTGCGCCCCGGACACCATCGCCGCCGCGATGGACGAGGCGTTGTCGCTCGATGAAGGCGTCCTCAGACGGCAGACGCGGATCTGCCAGTCCTACGCGCACAAGCTGTACTCGCGCGCGGCCTTCCACGACGCAATGACCGACTTCCTCGGAGACGTCCTAGGCTAGCCGCGGCGGCGGGCCTGCAACACGATGGCGATCGCGCCGACGACGCACGCGAGCGTGACGTAATGGGCGGGCGCGAGAGGGGTGATCTGGGTGAGGGCGGGGATCACCAGGGGCGTGAGCCCGCCGACCACGGCGTAGGCGAGGTTGTAGCAGAGCGACAGACCGGTGAAGCGCACCGACGCCGGGAACGACCGGATCATCACGATCGGCACGATGCCGATCACCCCGGCGAAGAACCCGGCGAGGGCATAGAGCGGCAGCACCAGCGCCGGATCGTGGGCGACGCCGAGGTAGAGGCCGTAGACCGAGGCGATCAACAGAGGCGTGCCGAGCCCCGCGACCCAGGCCGCGCCGAAGCGATCGCACGCCATCCCGGCGATCACAACCGAGATGCAAAGGCCGACGGTTGCGGCGGTGTTGGCCTGTAGCGCGGCAACCAGGGGCACGTGGTAGAGCTTGACCAGCAGCGTCGGCGTCATCAGCAGCACCACCACCATGCACGCGGTGAGCATCCATGCCGCGATCACCGAAACCACCACATCGGCGCGGTAGTGGCGCACCACGTCGCGGATCGGCATCGCGCTGATCTGCTTGAGCTGGCGGATTTCCTCGAACACCGGGGTTTCACGCAGCCAGCGGCGGAGATAGACGATCACCAGCCCGAAGACGCCGCCGAGGAGGAACGGCAAGCGCCAGCCCCAGGCCTGGACATCGTCCGGCGAGAGGCTACGGGTAACCATCGTCGCGACCAGCGAGCCGAGCAGGATGCCCGCGGTCAGGCCGGTCTCGAGCAGGCTGCACGCCAGCCCGACGCGGCGCTGCGGGACGTGTTCGGAGACGAACACCCAGGCTCCCGGAATTTCCCCGCCGATCGCGATCCCCTGGCAGATTCGCATCAAGAGCAGCAGCAGCGGCGCGCCGTAGCCGAGCGTGGCGTAGGTCGGCAGCAGGCCGATCAGCAGCGTCGGCACCGCCATCAGCCCGACCGAGAGGGTAAACATCCGCTTGCGGCCGAACTTGTCGCCGAAGTGCGCCATGACGATGCCGCCCAAGGGGCGGAACAGGTATCCCGCGGCGAAAATCCCGAAGGTTTGGAGTTGGCCGAGCCACTCCGGCATGTCGGGCGGGAAGAACAACCGGCTCAACACCGCGGTGAAGAACACGAAAATCACGAAGTCGTAGAATTCGAGCGCGCCGCCCAGGGCCGCGAGCGCGAGGGTTTTGCCGTCCTCACGCGAAAGAGGGCGGGCAGGGACGAACAGATGGCTGGAATGCATGGCGAATCCCCGGAGCCGCGGTGGCGGCGCTCGTCATCGATAGTCCCGGCGGAGCCTCGGCGTCAAGCGGGCGTGGCGGCGGCGATGATGTCGAGAACCACCTGCTCGGTGGCGCGCATGCCGGGGTCGTTGAGGCGGCCGAGATTGGCGAAGCTCCGGTCGACGCCGTGGCCGACGATGCCGTCGCCATCGGCGACGTAGGCCCCCGCCACGGCCAGGGCAGCGAGGTCGATCGCCGCGCCGACGACGGTGGTGACCTTGAACGCGCACGAGGGCTTCGCGCCGTCGCAGAGCATGCCGGCGAAGGTGCCGATTACCGACTGCATCGCGTGTTCCTGGGTCGCGGCGTCGCCCCCCATCAGGTAGGCCGCCGCCGCCGCGAGGCCGGTAGCCGGCGCGATGGCGCAGCCGCAGAAGGCGGTGAGCTTGCCCGTGTGGGCCTTGATTGCGATGGTGACGAGCGAGGCGATGGCGAGGGCGCGGGCGGTGCGTTCACGGTCCGCCTCGATCGCGCGCGCGTAGCCCCAGACGCCGAGGAAGTTGGCGATGCCGTGGTTGCCGCTGCCGGTGATCGCGGCCACCGGAACCGGCAGGCCAGCCATCCGCGCTTCGCTCGCGGCGCCCGCCCAGGCCTGCGCGGCG
>LUYR01000198.1 GCA_001603335.1 Rhodospirillales bacterium Alpha_05
CGGGCGCGATCGGGTCGCGCATCGCCGAGCAGGCGGCGAGGGCGGAGAGCGCGGCGACGGCGAACGCGCCGCGTAGGGCGCGGGAGGCGAGTGAAATCATGATGGTCCCCTGGAGCTTGGCCGGAATCAGGCCAAATCATGGCAGACAATGCCCGAGGCGGGAGCGTCCGCCCTGTGACGGCGATCACATCCGGATGGCGGGGAGCGGCGGGTTCAGGCCTGCAGATGCTGCTTGAGGAAGTCCATGGTGCGGGTTTCAGCCGCGCGGGTGGCCAGGCTGTCGAAGCCTTCGCGGTGCGGGCAGGTGAAGGCGTGGCCCGCGTCGTAGTCGAAGGCGGTCACCGCCGCGATCGCGCGGGCGCTCTCGCGCACGTCGAGCGGCGTTGCCGGATCGCGTGCGCCGAAGTGGATCAGCACCGGGCAGAGCGGCGCCTCGCCCAGGAATTCGCCGAGGTGTCCGGGCGAGCCGCACACCGCCGCCGCGAGCGGCAATTGCGCCGCCGCGCGCCAGGCCAGCGTTGCGCCGTAGCTCTCGCCGACCACCGCGATCTTGCCGAAGCCTTTCAGGGCGTCCATCGCGCCCGCAACGTCGAGGAGCGGCGCATCCCAGCCGATCTGGTCGCGGAGAAAGCAGCCGTGCTCGGCCCCGGCGGCGGAGTAATCCAGCTCCACGCCCTTTTCGGCGCGGTCGAACAGTGCCGGAACCCGCACCGCGTAGCCTTCGTCGGCGAGCGCGTCGGCGAGGCCGCGGATGTGGGTGTTGACGCCGTAGATCTCGTGCAGCAGCACCACGCCCGCCTTGGGCGCGCCCACCGGGTCGGCACGGTAGGCCGTGAAGCGGTGGCCGTCGGCGGCAGACAAATGCACGAGAGCGCCCATGGGGTGAAAACTCCTGAGATAATTGATGTTTTTCGGGAATTGCGGCTTGAAGCCGCCGCGCGGAAGACCCATTGACTATGTTCGCTTGCGGCGGCTCCGCCGTCAATCCATCGACGAGGCTCAATCATGGTGTTCGTTCCGCCCACATCGGCGCCGCTCGGCAATCTTCCGCCCAAGCCGATGGTGCCGGTCCCGGACGACGACGTCAAAAAAGGGATCGCGATGATCGTGATCTCCACCGTGCTGTTCGCGGCGCTGTGGGTCCTGGTCAAGCTCCTCTCCAACCGCTACTCGGTCTACGAGATCTCGTTCTTCCGCAACTTCTTCGCGCTGATTCCAGCCTGCCTGATGCTGTACCGCCACGGCGACTTCCAGGTCCTGAAGGTGGCACGGATCTCCGGCCACGTCTGGCGGGCGGTGCTCGGCGTGGTCTCGATGATGCTGGGCTTCGCTTCCTACACCATGATGCCGCTCGCCAACGCGGTGGCGATCTCGTTCATGTCGCCGCTGGTGATCACCGCGCTTTCGGTGCCGCTCTTGGGCGAGAAAGTCGGCATCCATCGCTGGGCGGCGGTGGTGGTGGGCTTCGTCGGCGTGCTGGTGATCGTCAATCCGGGCGAGGGATTCCTCAATCAAGGCGCGCTGGTGGCGATCGGCGCGGCGGTGGTCTCCTCGCTCGCGATGATCACCATCCGCCAGCTCAACCGCACCGACCACCCGGTCGCGATCGTCTTCTACTTCACCCTGTTCGCCAGCCTGTTCACCGCGCTGCCGCTGCCGTTCGTCTGGATCACCCCGGTCGACCTGCACGACTGGATGCTGATGCTCGGCATGGGGATCGCGGGCGGTGCGGGGCAGCACTTCATGACCCGCGCCTTCGGCCTCGCCCCCGCCTCGGTGATCAGCCCGTTCAACTACATCAGCCTGCTGTGGTCGACCTTCGCCGGATGGCTGGTGTGGGGCGACGTGCCGCTCGCCAACGTCTTCCTCGGCGCGACCGTGGTGGTCGCGAGCGGCCTGTTCATCCTTTATCGCGAGAGCCGCAAGGGGATCGTCCGCTGAGCAGCCGGTCGCGGGTCGCGGCGAGGATTTCGTCGGAAATCGCCTCGCCCGCGGTTGCGCGCGCCAGCACCATCGCGCCGACCATCGCCGCCAGATCCGCCAGCCCTTCGCGCCGCCGTGCTTCGGCATCCGCATCGGGCTGGGCGTCGACGAGAATCTCCAGCAGGCGATCCAGCCCGTCGCGATAGGCCGCCTTCACCGGTCGGTCGGCGGGCTCGCGCGCCACGTCTACGGCCAGCCCGGTGAGTGGGCAGCCGTTCCCCGGCGCGGCGCGGTTGGCGTCGGACAAATACCCCCGCACCAACGCCGCGCGCGGGTCGTCGGCCGACTTCGCCACCCGCTTGGTCCAGCTCTCCACCCCCTCGGCGAATCCCCGCGCGCACGCCGCCGCCGCGAGCGCGTCCTTCGAGGCGAAATGGCCGTAGAACCCGCCATGGGTCAGCCCCGCCGCGCCCATTACCTCGGCAACGCTGACGTTGCGGAACCCGGCCTCGCGAAACATCCGCGACGCCGCTTCCTCGATCGCTTCCCGATGCTTCGCCGTCTCGGCGCGCGATACGCGGGGCATGCCCGATCCCTCCGGTTGATGACGCCCATCATCATCCCGCACGGTTGCCGGGGTCAATAGAGTGTGGGTGACATGAATGAAGGATGCGGGCTCTGCCCGCGCCCGCTGGGGTCGCGGACCCCAGACCCCGTTAGTTTTTCGCCGCGAAGCGGCTATCAACCGTCACGCCGCGTGATGTTTGATCGCGCTTCGCGCAAAAACTTAGGGGTACACAGGGCCCAAGGCCCTGTGCGGGGTCCAGGGGCGGAGCCCCTGGCCTGTGTCTTACACGTTGAACAGGAAGTGGAAGATATCGCCGTCCTTGACGAGGTATTCCTTGCCTTCCGAGCGCATCTTTCCGGCTTCCTTTGCGGCTTGTTCGCTGCCGCAGGCGACGAAGTCGGAGAAGGCGATGGTTTCGGCGCGGATGAAGCCGCGTTCGAAGTCGGTATGGATCACGCCGGCGGCTTCCGGGCCTTTCGCGCCGTCGCGGACGGTCCAGGCGCGAGCTTCCTTCGGCCCGACGGTGAAGAAGGTGATCAGGCCGAGGAGCTGGTATCCGGCGCGGATGACGCGGGAGAGTCCGGCTTCGTCGAGGCCGAGGTCGGCGAGGAATTCGGTGCGTTCGTCGTCGGGGAGTTGGGAGAGCTCGGCCTCGATCGCGGCGGAGACGATGACGCTGGCGGCGCCTTCGGCCTTGGCCTTTTCCGCGACCTTGGCGGAGAGGGCGTTGCCGGTGGCGGCGTCTTCCTCGGCGACGTTGCAGACGTAGAGCACCGGCTTGCCGGTGAGGAGCTGGAGGCGGTCGAAGGCGCGCTGGCCTTCGAGGTCGGTCGGGCGCTGGGTGCGCGCGGGCTTGCCGTCGCGGAGTGCGGCGAGCACCGGCTCCATCAGTTCGACCTGGAACTTCGCGTCCTTTTCGCCCGACTTCGCCTTTTTCTGCAGCGGCACGATGCGCTTTTCCAGGCTGTCGAGGTCGGCGAGCATGAGTTCGGTTTCGACGGTTTCGGCGTCGCGCAGCGGGTCGATGCCGCCGTCGACGTGGGTGATGTCGTCGTCTTCGAAGCAGCGCAGCACGTGGACGATCGCGTCGACCTCGCGGATGTTGGCGAGGAACTGGTTGCCCAGGCCTTCGCCCTTCGACGCGCCGCGCACCAGCCCGGCGATGTCGACGAATTCGAGCTGGGTCGGGATGGTCTTCTGCGACTTCGCCATTTCCGCGAGCTTTTCGAGGCGCGGGTCGGGCACCGCGACGCGGCCGACGTTGGGCTCGATGGTGCAGAACGGGAAGTTCGCCGCCTGCGCCGCCGCGGTGGCGGTGAGTGCGTTGAACAGCGTGGATTTGCCGACGTTGGGCAGGCCGACGATGCCGCAGTTGAAGCCCATAATGTACTCTCCGTCAGGTCAGGTGGCGGGGGCGGCTTCGCCCTTGCGCGGTTTCGGCGGTTGGGTGAGGAGCGCGACCTTGGTTTGGAAGCCGTTGGCGTCGCCCTTCAACAGGAGCGGCGCGGCTTCGGCGACCGCGTCGAGCAGCGGTTCGAGCCAGGCCGACTGCTCGGTCTTGGAGAAGTCGCCGAGGACATAGCCGTGGACGCGGTCTTTGTCGCCCGGATGGCCGATGCCGAGGCGCACCCGCTGGGTGTCGTTGGAGAACAATTCCGCGAGGCTGCGCAGGCCGTTGTGCCCGGCGACGCCGCCACCGGTCTTGACCCGGACCTTGCCCGGGGCGAGGTCGAGCTCGTCGTGCACGACGATCACGTCGGCGGGCGCGATCTTGAAGAACCGCGCCGTCGGGCCGACGCACGCGCCGGATTTGTTCATGTAGGTTTGGGGTTTCAGCAGCATCACGTGTTCGCCGCCGATTTCGCCTTCCGCCGCGAGTCCCTGGTTGCGGACTCGCCAGGTGGAAAAGCCATGGCGGTGGGCGATCGCGTCCACCGCCATGAAACCGATATTGTGCCGATTGCGGGCGTACTCTGCCCCGGGATTGCCCAGTCCGACGATCAGTCGCATGGCGTTTCCGTCCGCATTCGGCAGGCGGATTACGCCTTGGCTTCCGGAGCCGGGGTCGCCTCGGCGTCTTCGGCGTCGTCGCCGCGCTTCATGCCGCTCGGAGCAACCACGGTGGCGACGGTGAAGTCGCGGTCGGTGATCGTCGGCTTCACGCCTTCCGGCAGGGTGATCGCGCTGATGTGCAGCGAATCGCCGACTTCGAGGCCGGTCAGGTCGGCGATGAGGATTTCCGGGATCGCGCTGGCCGAGCAGTGCACTTCAACTTCGTGACGGACGATGTTGAGCACGCCGCCGCGCTTCAGGCCCGGAGCGGCCTCTTCGTTGATGAACTTCACCGGCACTTCGACGGTGACGACCGAATCCGCGCGGATGCGCAGGAAGTCGACGTGGATGGGGCGATCGGTCACCGGGTGGACCTGGAGGTCCTGGCACATGGTGAGGGTCTTCGCGCCGTCGATCTCGATCTCGAACTGGTGAGTCCAGAAACCCGGACGGGCCATCTGCGCGAGCAGCTGGCGGGGGTCGATCGCGAACATTGCCGGCGGCTGCTTGTCACCATAGATGACACCCGGAACCAAACCTTCGTTCCGAACCGCACGAGCTGCCCCCTTACCGGCCCGTTCCCGCTTCACAGCGGTCAAAGTCGTGGCTTTCATGACAGATATCTCCTTGGACGTCATGGTTGACGTCGGCCTCCAGGGGTGCCGACGCCGGATGCCGCCCGAGTTCCCCGGGCGGCGAAGTGCGAGTGTTTACGCCGTTTCCGAGGCCAGGTCAATCGAACAGGCTGGACACCGAGCGTTCTTCGCTGACGCGGGTGATCGCTTCGGCCAACAGCGGCGCGATCGAGAGGACGCGCATCTTGTTCGAGGCCTTGACCGCTTCGGTGGCCTGGATGCTGTCGGTGATCACCATCTCTTCGAGCGGCGACTTCTCGACGCGGTCGACCGCGCCGCCCGAGAGCACGCCGTGGGTGACGTAGGCGTGCACCGAGTTGGCGCCGTCGGCGATCAGGGCGTGGGCGGCGTTGCAGAGGGTGCCAGCGGAGTCGACGATGTCGTCCACCATCACGCAGTCACGGCCCGAGACGTCGCCGATGATGTTCATCACTTCGGAGACACCGGCGCGCTCGCGGCGCTTGTCGATGATCGCGAGGTCGGCGTCGAGACGCCGCGCCAGCGCGCGGGCGCGAACCACGCCGCCGACGTCGGGCGAAACGATCATCGGCCGTTCCTTGCCGAGGCGCGCCTTGATGTCCTTCGAGAACACCGGGGCGGAATAGAGGTTGTCGAGCGGGATGTCGAAGAAGCCCTGGATCTGGCCGGAGTGGAGATCGAGGTTGACGACGCGCGAGGCGCCGGCTTCGGTGATCAGGTTGGCGACGAGCTTGGCCGAAATCGGCGTGCGCGGGCCGGTCTTGCGGTCCTGGCGGGCATAGCCGAAGTAGGGCATCACCGCGGTGATGCGGCGCGCCGAGCCGCGCTTCAACGCATCGAGGGTGATCAGCAGTTCCATCAGGTTGTCGTTGGCCGGATACGACGTCGACTGGATGACGAAGACGTCCTCGCCGCGCACGTTCTCCTGGATTTCGACGAAGATCTCCATGTCGGAGAAGCGACGGATGCTGGCGTTCGTCAGCTCGATGTTCATGTAGGCGGCAATGGCCTCGGCAAGAGGACGATTGCTGTTACAGGTGACGACTTTCATGCCAGCGGCACTCCATGGCGGGACCGCGCGGCGTTGCTGCCCCGGGCAGTGCGGGCGGTCGGTCGGGAATCGGGGCGATTTTTAGCAGCGTCGCTCCGGGTTGTAAACCGAAACCACCCACCCGACGCCTAGGGTGGGGGCAGGTCGGCGCGGGCGCGCATCACGGTGTCGGCGATTCCCGGCGCGGCGGCGGCGGCGATCAGGTCCGCGGCCCGGCCCC
>LUYR01000199.1 GCA_001603335.1 Rhodospirillales bacterium Alpha_05
GCGCCCGAACCCGGCAAGGTGGTCGTCGCGTGGCGCTTCCTCCGCCAGCACGGCGCGCGCGACGGCGCACCCCGCTTCATCTCCCACACCCTCGACCCCAACACCCCGAGCGCCGCCTAACACGCGCGCCGGAACAGGAGCCACCATGAGCAAGTCCCCCGACGTGGGCGGCGTTGCCGCCGAACAACTGCAATCGATCGTGGTGCGCATCGAGCGCCTTGAAGAAGACAAGGCCAACCTCGCCGCCGACATCAGCCAGGTCTTTTCCGAGGCCAAGGGCGCGGGCTTCGACGTGAAGGTTCTCCGCCACGTCCTCCGCCTCAGGAAGATGGAGGAGTCCGATTACAAGGAACAGGAAGAAATCCTCGACCTCTACAAGCGCGCCCTCGGGATGGAGGTCTAGGCCATGTCCTTCTGTTATTCGCTCAATGGCGAGGACTTCCAAGGCACGTTCCCAACCCGGGATGACGCACTTGCCGAAGCCATCGGCTACACCGAACCCAAGATCGCGACAAAAGTCTATACCGGGGTTTGCATCCCCTGCCGCGCCGAAGACTTCGCGCCGAGCGGTGACAGTCTGTGCGAACAGATGAACGAAACCGCGAACGACGACATCGGCGAATACGCCGAGGATTGGCCGCCGAACACCAAAGAACAGGCGGAAGAACTTGGAGTCGCGATCAAGGAAGCGGTGCGGGCATGGGCCGAAAAGCACGACCTCGCCCCGCTCTTTTACCGCATCGGCGACACCGAAGAACACATGGTTCCTGCCGAGGCGGAAGCCTCCGACATCGGCCACACCATTAACGCGGCGGAGGGTTGAGCCATGCGCAAGCCCGTCCGCTGCATCGAAAACGTCGCGGCGTTCGTTCCCGCCGAACCGGGCGCGATGACGCGCGCCGACTGGATGTTTTTCTTCACGCTCGTGGCCTTCCTAGCCGCCGTCGCCGCGGCGGGCATCGCCTTCGTCATCGGGAGGCTGTGACCATGCCTTGCCACCTGAGCCACACCGCCGGGCGCCTCGGCATCTACGGCGGCGGGCTGTTCGACCTGCTGAACCCCGCCGTCGACGCCATCGACTTCGGCGTCATCGCCGAGGCGTTGTGCAAGGTCAACCGCTTCACCGGGCACACCCACACGCCCTATTCGGTGGCGCAACACTCGCTCGTCGTCGCCGACCAACTCCCGCCGGAACTCCGCATCTATGGCCTTCTGCACGACGCGCACGAGGCCTTTACCGGCGATATCACCACGCCGATGAAGTGCGCCTTGCGCGCCCTCGGCATGGGCGACGCGCTCGCGTTGCTGCAATCCAACCTCGACGCCGCGATCTTCCGCGCCGCCGTGATCCAGCCGCCCGCGCCCGGCATCGTCGCCCTGATCAAGCGCGCCGACCTGATCGCCGCCAAGAGCGAGGCCCGCGACCTGATCCCCAACGCCGACCCGGAAGACTTCGGCCCCGGCCCCATGCTGCCCTTCACCATCAAGCCGATGGCCTGGGACCGCGCCCACGAACGCTATTCGCATGCGCTGGAATCGGTGGGCCTCAACCCCCGCCGCCGCGCCGCCTGAACCCAAAAAGCCCAGGGAGAACGCATCATGTCCAAGCGTAAAATCTCGGTTTCCGCCCGCGCCATCGCCGCCTTGCTGCCGTTCATCAGCAAGGAAGAAACCCGGTTCCACCTCACCGGGATCAGGATCGAGCCCTCCGCCGCCGGCGGCGTCCTGCTGATCGCCACCGACGGCCACGCGATGGGCGTGATCCACGACCCCGAAGGCACCACCGACGGCGAACACCTCGTGTCGCTGCCCTCGAGCCTCGCGAAGGCGGTCAAGTCGCGCGACGGACTCAAGGGCAAGGCGCACTTCCGGGGCAACGTCGTGCACGTCGTCGGCGAGAAGATGCCGCCGACCCAGAACCCCGAGATCATTTCCCCGCACCACCTCCATTCCTGCAACGCGCCGGATATCGAGAGCGAGTACACGTTCCCGCAGTGGCGCGCCGTTTTCGACTTCGCCAAGGACCGCGCGCACGACGGCAACGCCGCCACCTTCAACGCCGCGATCGTCCACCGCTTCCGCGAGGCGGGCTAGGCCATGCACGGTTGCAAGTATGCGCCGATCAGCATCTTCGCTCCGGAATTCGACGGCCCGGCCCTCGTGCACCTCTCCACGCCCGCCGCCACCGGGCTCCGCTTCGTCGGGCTGATCATGCCGATGCGCGACAAAGACCCGAAAGAACTCAAGACCGTCCCCGCATGGCTCGCCGCCCCCGAGCACGCCGCCCCGGCGAAAGCCAAGCGCGCCAAATCCGCGCCGACCTCCGCCACACCCAAAGCCGCGTGAGGACAAGATGCACGACATCATGATCGACATCGAAACCCTCGGGACGGCTCCCGGCGCTTCGATCCTCACCATCGGCGCAGTCCGCTTCCGCACCGACGTCGACGAGTTCGAAAACCTGGACGCCGCCGCGATCCTCGCCTTGCCGCCCGAGTGCGCGTTCTACGCCCGAATCGAGCGCGAAAGCTGTTGTTACTTCGGTCTCGCCGAAGACCCAGAAACCCTCGCGTGGTGGGATCGGCAAAGCCCGGCGGCGCGCGCCGAAGTCTTCGACGCCAAACCGCGCCGCGACATCGAGAAAGTGATGCAAGCCTTCGCCGTCTGGTGCGGCGAGAACCCGCAACCATGGAGCCACGGCAAGGGCTTCGACATCGTCTTGCTCGAAGACGTCTTCGCCCGCCTCGGCATGCGCCGCCCCTGGAAATTCCAGGACGTGCGCGACACCCGCACCCTCTACGCCTTCGCAGGCGTAAAGCCGCAGCGCGACGAAAACCACCACCACGCCCTATTCGACGCCGTGGCACAGGCCCGCGCCGTCATCGCCGCCCATACCGCCCGCGACGCCGCCACCAAGCGGGTCGAATCACTCGCGCTCCAGTTCAATGCCGCCGCCGAGCGCGCCGATAAGGCGCAGGCGAACGATAGGACTTCCGAATGGGCTTGGAGGGCACGGCGGTCGTGGGATGAGCAGAAGTCCCTCCGCGCCCGCGTCGCCGCGCTGGAATGGCTCTTGCGCGAGATGCGCGCCATACATAAACCGAACCCGAACTCATGCCCGTGCTGCTCAATGCTGGATGTGCGCGTCAGCAAGCACCTGCCGACCTGCCTGTACGCGCGCGTCGATGCTGCCCTCTCCGCCCCGCCCGCGCCCGCAACTGTCAACGATCCTTTGACGGTTGGAGCGGTCAAGGAATCCTTGACGACTGCGCATCTGTATTACGAGTTCCGGGAGGATCCGTGGGAATGCGCCGACATGCCAACGATCATAAAACACGCCGTTGACGGCGGGGATCATCACATCCTGGCCACCCTCAAGCGTATCCACGACCGCGACGAACTCTATCGTCTTGTCAGCCTCGCAAACCAACACATCGATCCGTCGCAGGCCGGGGCCGATTTCGCCGAGCGGTTTGTTGACACCAAGGCAAGGCTGTCGATGGTCGACCGCATTCAAGGCTTTGACTACAGCGAAAATGGGGAGGCAAACCGCGTAGTCCGGGACGTATTTCTCCCTCGCGGCAAGCAAGTTATTTGGAGCGGCGACAGCCATCAAGAGATGATGCGCCAATGCGAAATAGCAGAAGTCAGGCTGATCCTCGCCGAGATCGAGCGCCTGGACCGCGCCGCACAGGCCGAGCGGGAGGGCTGAGGGGATGGACATTCTGGTCAGCATTGCCGTGCATATCGGCCTTTTCATCGCGGTCTTGGTCGTCACGATCCTCGCGCTTGCTCTGGCGGCTTGGGCCACGGGAGGCGGACGATGAGCGACAAGCACCTCATCATTCACCCGCTCGAACACCTCGGCGGCGGGGAAATCCGCACCGCGTTCTGCATGGGCGACCCGTGCCGCCCAGGCTTCGAGCTTGTCGCCCTGCCGTCGTGGCTAACGCACGAGCAGCGCACCGAGATAGGCGACGAGATCGCCGCCGCCCACCAGATGCGGCTCGCGCTGGAAAAGGCCGTGGCCGACTACGGCAAGCCCGGCGGCCCGTGGAACGTGCCCAGCGAGCCGGGAACGTGGATCGACATGGCGAAGGGCGCGCTCGCTGTGGCCCATCGCCGCAGCTCAGCAAGCAAGGACGCCGCCGAATGACGAACCCATATGCCATCGATGGCCCAGCGATCATCTCGTTCAGCGGCGGGCGCACGTCGGCTTTCATGCTCTACCAGATTGCCCAGGCGAACGGCGGCGCACTTCCTGAGAATGTTCACGCCTGCTTTGCCAACACCGGGAAGGAGCGCGAGGAAACCTTGCGCTTCGTTCACGAGTGTGGGAGCCGGTGGGGGATTCGAATCCATTGGCTCGAATGGCGGGATTCCAAGCCGTGTTTCGAGGAGGTCGGACTCAACAGCGCGGCGCGGAATGGCGAGCCTTTCGAGACCCTGATCCGGAAGAAACAGCGCCTCCCGAATTGGCAAGAACGGTGGTGTACCCAGTTCCTCAAGGTCTGCGCATTGCACGGGTTCGCGGGGGCGCTTGGCTTTGTTCAAGGCGAATATTCCGAGGTGATCGGGCTCCGCCACGACGAGCCGACGCGCATTTCCAACGGGCTGGAGCGAGCGGCGGAGAAGGGCCGGAAGGTTGTCTACCCCCTGTCTCGCGCGAAGGTGACGAAGGCCGACGTTATGGAGTTCTGGCGTGCCCAGGACTTCGACCTCGGGCTCCGGTCCTATCAGGGAAATTGCGACCTCTGTTTCATGAAGGGTCGCGGCATCCGCAAACGGATCATCGCCGAGAACCCGGCAGCCGCCACCTGGTGGAACGAACAAGAGCGCGCCGTTGATGGCTTCTTCGATCGCCGCGACCGCGTTGCCGACCTTGTTCGCGAGGTGCGTCAAAGCCCGGACCTGTTCGACGAACCATTCGACGACGAAGAGTACGACGTTGAATGCGGCACATCGGGCGACTGCGATTACGGGACATATGGAGAGGACGCCGCCGAATGACCAGCGCCAACGCCGCCGACCTCGCCATCGACGCCACCCCCATGGAAGCGGCGGAGTAATTATGGCTCGCCTCGACCCCCGCGATTATCCGGATTGGCCCCGGCGGATGACAACCCGCCAGGCGGAGGCGTATTGCAACGCCCCCGCCGCCGCGCTCAAGGCGGCAGGGGTCCGGTTCGCGCACGCGGGCGGGCGAGACCATTGGGACCGTCGCGACTTAGACGGGTGGATTGACAACCAGTTCGGGAAGATCCACGGTCGAAAGGACGCGCAAACGCTACTTGACGAACGGTTCGGCCAAGACGATGCGGCTTAAATCTGGGGGAGAAAAGATGGCTGCAAAAGATCGATATTCGTTCGGAATCGAGTGCCCATCCTGCGGAAACAAAGGCGAGATATTTTTCTCGGAGAACGATCACCCTTGGGCCCCGCCAGAGACCACCGTTACAAAACTGGACGGGCAGTTCTCGTATACCCAGGAGCCTAATTGGGGAAAAGTCTCGGTTACGTGCGAGCGATGCAAAATAACACTCCCAAAGATGTAAACATGATTGCCCGCCTCAAGAACGTCCAGCGCATCGCATCGAAGGGCAAGGTCTACTATTACCACCGCCCGACGAAGACGCGCATTCAGGCAGCTTACGGCACGGCGGCGTTCATTGTTGAGGTCACTCGCCTCAACAACGCCCTTGAGAACGCCGCGCCGACGCCTGGGACGCTAGGCTCGCTGATGGCTGCCTATCGGGCTTCGCCAGACTTCAAAGACCGCGCAGCGCGCACGCGCGACGACTACAACGGCATCATGGATTGGCTCAAGGCCATCGACGACACCCCCCTTGCCGACATCACCCCCGCATTCGCGATCAAGCTCCGCGATAAGGCCTACGCGAAGAAGAAGCGGAGATTCGCGAACTACGTCGTCACCTTCGGCGGTCTGTTGTTCAAGTGGGCGATCCCGCGCGAACTCGTGGCATCGAACCCGTTCGAGAACGTCCCCCACCTCCGCAAGCCCCACGACGAGCCGCATACAAACCGCTCATGGAGCGCCGCCGAACTCGACGCCTTCCTTCAGGCGGCACCGCTCGGCATTCGCGCGGCCGTCGCACTCGGAGCTTACGCAGGGCTCCGCGAAGGCGATGCCCTCGCGCTCCCGTGGTCCGCCTACAAGAACGGCGTGATCAGTTACCGCCAGGGAAAAACCGGAGATCGGGTCGAAGTCCCCGCGCACCGGAGACTTGTCGAAATTCTCGGCGAGACACCTCGCAAAGGCCTTGTGATCGTCACAGGACAACGTGGCTTGCCTATGACCACCAACGGTTTCCTCACGATGTTCAAGAAAACCCGCGCGAAATTGCTCAAGGAAGGGGTCATCGACGAAGGCCTGACGTTCCACGGGCTTCGCCACACCGCCGCGACCATGCTCGCAGACGCCGGGTGCGACACGCGGGACATCATGTCGGTGACCGGCCACCGCACCGAAGCGACTGTCGCGGTCTACACTCGCACCGCCGACCGGAAACGTCGCGCCGTGGATGCCGTCGACCGGCTCGAAAAAGCACAGACGGCGAACGCAGAGTGTAAAACTTCGGCGAAAAAAGTGTAAAACCGCAAAAAGAAAGCCCGGAAAAATCCGGGCTTTCGCTTTTAGAATCAATTGGCTGGGGGACGAGGATTCGAACCTCGACTAACGGAGTCAGAGTCCGTGGTTCTACCGTTAAACTATCCCCCACCAGGGCGTTACCATGGTTGCGGTAACGTGTGAGGGCGGCTGTATAGCACGGTCGGATCGGCCTGTGTACCCTTTTTTTGCATATCTCGCCGCGGTCGTCGTGATCGGGGTTTCATCCTCGGCGGATTGCATTTTCCGCCGCCATCCCCGAAACTGCGCCGAGCCCTCCGGGCGCGAAAACCCTCAGCATCGGATACCTCCACCATGGTCACTCTGGTTACCGGCGCCGCCGGCTTCATCGGCTTCCACACCGCGCAGCGGCTGCTGAACGATGGCCACGAGGTGGTCGGCATCGACAACCACAACACCTATTACGACCCGGCGCTGAAATCCGCCCGCACCTCCCTCCTGAAGCAGCACAAGGGCTACACCGACGTCGTCGGCGACGTCGCCGACCTCGCGACGCTGCAAAAGCTGTTCGCCGAGCGCAAGCCCGAGCGGGTGATCCACCTCGCGGCGCAAGCCGGGGTGCGCTACTCGGTGGAGAACCCCTTCGCCTACGTGCAGAGCAACCTCGTCGGCTTCGCCAACATCCTCGAGTGCTGCCGCAACGGTGGCGTCGGCCACCTCGTCTATGCCTCGACGAGTTCGGTGTTCGGCGCCAACGCGGCGATGCCATTCGCCGAGTCGCAGGGCACCGCCCACCCGATGAGCCTCTACGCCGCGACGAAGAAGTCGAACGAGGTGATGGCCCACTCCTACAGCCACCTCTTCGGCCTCCCGACCACCGGCCTGCGCTTCTTCACCGTCTACGGTCCGTGGGGCCGCCCCGACATGGCGTTGTTCAAGTTCACCAAGGCGATCCTCGCCGGCGAGCCGATCGACGTGTTCAACCGCGGCCAGATGACCCGCGACTTCACCTATGTGGAAGACATCGTCGAGGGCGTGGTGCGGGTCGCGGCCAAACCCGCCCAGGTCGATCCGGACTGGATCGCCGACGCCGCCAACCCCGACCCGTCGGCGAGCGGCATCGCCCCCTACCGGATCTTCAACATCGGCGGCGGCGCGCCGGTGCCGTTGATGGAGTACATCCGCACCCTCGAGCAGTGCCTCGGCAAGACCGCGAGCCTCAACCTGCTGCCGATGCAGCCGGGCGACGTCCCCGCCACCGCCGCCGACACCTCGGCCCTGCGCGCGTGGGTCGGCTACGCCCCCGACACTCCGGTGTCCGAAGGCGTGGCGCGCTTCGTCGATTGGTATCGGGATTACTTCCGCGTCTGACGCAGGCGCCAGCGCGCCTCGGCGCGCACCACCGCGAGCACCGCGCCGCGCAACTCCGGCGCGGCGATCGCGGCCCACTTACCCGAGCGGGCGCAGGCTTTGACCCAGAGCGCGCCGAGCATTTCGTCGATCGCCGCGGCGGCGATTCCCGCCTCCAGCGCCTTTTCCCGCAACGCCGGAAACCACTGCCGCGCCCAGGGCAGCAGCGCCGCTTCGGCGGCGACGCCCGCCTTGTTGAGGTGGCCGATGGCGTACTGGTTGTCGACGTCGCGATCGGTGTAGGCCATGCCGATGGCGTCGAGGCGGGCGCGGATCACTGCGGTGTTGCGCTCCGAGGTGAGCGCGAACCTGGCGCGGCTGATCGAGCCTTCGTGCACCCGACGCTTCACCAGCACCTCCGGCAAGGTCGCCGCCGCGTGCGCCCAGGTGAGGCGGGCGAACATCTCGTAGTCGCTGCACACCGGAAACGCCGGATCGTAGGGATAGTCCGCGAGGACCGCGCGCCGCGCCATCACCGTCGATTGCAGCACCGGGCAGCGGAACAGGGCGTGGGCACGGATCGCGTCGGCGTCGAGCGGGCGGCGCTTGACCTTGCCGGTGGCGCGGCCGTCGGCGCGGATCTCCTCGCTCAACGTCGCCACCAGGGCGATGCCGGGGTTGGCGTCGAGGAACGCCGCCTGGCGCGCGAGGCGCTCGGGCAGCGCGAGGTCGTCGCTGTCGAGGATCGCGACATAGTCGCCGCGCGCCGCCGCAAGACCGGCGTTGCGCGCCGCCGGGATGCCGGTATTGCGCCCCTGCTCGACGATCACCATTCGCGGATCGGGGATCGCGCGCAGGCGGGCGACGGTGTCGTCGGTGGAGCCGTCGTCCACCACCACCACCTCGATCGCGGCCAGGGTCTGGCGCAGCAGGCTTTCGATCGCCGCCCCCACCATCGCGCCGCGATTGTGAACCGGCATCACCACCGAGACCTTCGGCATCCCGCTCATCGCTGCAAACTCCCGAGAACCGCGATCAATCCGTCGGCCGCGGCGTCCACC
>LUYR01000200.1 GCA_001603335.1 Rhodospirillales bacterium Alpha_05
CGGGTGTTGCAGATCGGCGAGCCGATCGTGATCCCCGACGACGAAATGGACCGGGTGCTGGAGAAATTCCGGGGTTACGGTCAGCCGAAAAAAGCGTAAGGATACAATTTTTCCGGCGGAGGTCTGGTTTGCCGGAGGGCCAAGGGGTATGCTCGAGCGTCTGGCCCGGCTCGCGCCGAACTCAAGGGAAGCATCATGACCGCGAACACCATCACCGGCATCGACCACATCGTCGTCGGCGTCAAATCCTTGGCGCAGGCGGTGGATACCTACGCCCGCCTCGGCTTCGCCCTGACCCCCTACGGCCAGCACGAAGGCATGGGGACCGGCAACCACTGCATCATGATGCCCCACGATTATCTCGAGCTGGTGGCGGTCTCGACCGAATCGGCGGATAGCGACCTGCGCCGCCGCCTGCAGAAAAACCTCGACGCGCGCGGCAACGGCGTGATGGCGGTCGCCTTCGGCAGCACCGACGGCGCGGCCACCCATCAGGCGCTGCTGCGCAAGGGCGTCGCCGCTGCGCCGCCGCAGTCGGTCTATCGCAGCATCGGCACCAAGCCCGCCCCGGTGCGCGCCGCGCTCTCGATGGTGCGCCTGCCGGAAGACGCGCTGGTCGGCCTTTCCGCCTTCGTCGCGCAGCACCTCTCGCCCGAGAAGGTGCGCCAGAACGGCTGGATGTCCCACCCCAACGGCTCGATCGGCATCGATTCCCTCACCATCCTGGTCGACGACCCGATGGCGGCGAAGGACGCCTACGAGAACTTCTTCGGCGCGGGGGTGGCTGCGATCACCGACCACACCGTCGCGGTGCACCTGGGCGACCACACCATCTTCCTCTGCTCGCCCGACCAGATCACCCAGCTCCACCCCGACGTCGAGCTCGACCACGCACCGAACCCGCCCGCGCCGGTGGCGATCGGCCTCAAGGTTCGCGACATCGAGGAAACCGCCAAGGTCCTGGCGGGCAACCGCGTCGCCTTCCGGATGTTGAAGGAAGGGATGATCCGGGTGCCGCCGTCGGAAACCCTCGGCACCCTCATCGAGTTCTGCGAAGCGTAGGAAAAAGGCCGGGGAAACCCGGCCTTTTCGCTATTTCGCGGCGGCAGGCGTGAGGTTGGATTGGTTGAGGATGTCGCGCCCGAGCTTTTCGCCGATCGCCAGGGCGTCGGTGGTGAACTTGATCTGGACCGTCGCCATTTGCAGCTCGGAGAAGCCGTCCCAGCGGTCGGCGATCACCTCCCGCGGGACCGGAGCAGCCTTGAGCGCCTGAAGCTGACGGGTGATCCGATTTTGTCGAGTGTCGAACACGAACGCGGTGCACGCGGCGTGGATCACCCGGTCGGCGGCATGGCTGAAAATTCCGAAGCCGGTGAGGGCGTTGGGTTCGGGGATCTGGATTCGGTCGCCGTTCTTGGCGGTCAGCTGGATGCGGCCGGTACTGATGGGAAGGACGACGACGTAGATATCGGCTCGCGGCTGCGCGGTGGCGATGGCGGCAGGCATCCGGGCGGCGACCTCGGGGAGATCCGAGACCAGCGCGGCCTGTTTCAATTCGGGCGAAATCTCGATATCCGCGACTTCCGACGGCCGCTTCAACCCCAGCCGAAGCGCCTCGGCGATCAGCGGGTCGAGTTTCCAATCGGGGACGGCCCGGGCGGTGATCTCGTCGAGGCCGATCCCGGAGAACAGGGCGAAGGAGGTGCGGGTCAGATGGGTGCCGCAACGGGAATAGACGCCGATCCGCGAGGCCGAGGCGAGATCGATGGGCTCGGGCGGGGGATTGGTCGCACAGGCGGCGAGCGTGGAGAGGACGAGCGCGCACCCCAGGGTCCGCAACAGCGATTGGCGATGCCGGGTCATTGGGCTACCTCGGGAGTTAGGACGAGTTGCGTCATGATGTCGGCGGCGGTGCGCCGCACCATCCGGTCGAGCGGCGCCCGGAAGCGCGCGACGGTTTCCGGCGGGTAACTCGCAAAGGGGACCGCGGACGGAATGTCGGTGGGCAGCCGCTCGTGGGTGAAGCTCTCGGCGCGTCGAACGGCGCCGCTGCGACGATCGTAAAGGATCGCCCGGCAGGCCGCGTGCACTTCGAGAGGACCGACCGACGCCTCGATTCCCAGCAGCGTCGGGCCTCGGCGGGAGCGCAGGCCGGTGCCGAAATAGGAGGAGTCCTTGCGCCCCGCCGGCCCCGGAATGATGGCCAGTAGATAGTCGTAGGACTCAATGTCGCCGCTGAACGCCCGGGTATAGTCCTTGTATTCCGCGGCGAAGGGATTGGATTGCAGCATGTCGGCCATCACCAGCTTGAGGAGGTCGACCTCGAGATCGCCGATCCGGGCATCCGGCAACGCCGCCTCGACCTCTTGGTGAACGATCGTCGTCAGCTTCCAGTCGGGGATCGGTGTGTTTTCGCCGATCGAGTTGATCGGGTAGGCGAGGTCGTAGTGGTCGCGCCGCAACGTGCTGCCGCAATTGATCGCGAGTCCGACCGATTTGATTTCGCCACGCGGGATGCGCGCGCTCTTGTCCGAGGCGAAATCGGACGCCGGCGCAGCCGAGCAGGCGGCGAGGCCGGCCAGTACGGCGGCGGCGAACGCGCCGCGCAGGGCATGGGCGGAAAGCAGGCGGAGCGCGCTGGTCCGCCGCTGTGGCTCGGTCATTTCGGCACCCCGCCGAAGAGTTCGTCGGCGAGCCGCGCGCCGAGGGTCCGGGTCAACCGGGTCAGCGG
>LUYR01000201.1 GCA_001603335.1 Rhodospirillales bacterium Alpha_05
CCGTCACCACTTTTTCGAGCGCGGCGCGGTAGTCCTGCATGAGCTTGTCGGCGTCGGGTGCGCCCTGCAGCGCTTCGCCGATCTGCTGCGTGAGTTCGTCGTTGCGGCAGATGCCGGCTTCGCAGACGGCGCCGTGGGCGGCGGTGGATTGCGCGAGACGGCGGGCGACTTGGGCGAGGTCGGCCTTGCTCGCCTGCCAGTGTCCGCGCGAGGAGGCACCGAGGAGGTTGGCGAGGAGAACCTGTTGGGCGTACGGGTTGTACTGGTCGAAGAAGGCGTCGAGTTGGAGGCCGAGTTTGTCGTCGACGTAGACGGCCTTCACCTCGGACCAGTCGGCACTGCTCACGGTCTGCGTGGCGGTGCTGTCCCAGAGGTCGAGGTGGTCGGTCATGAACATCAGGTTGCGCGCGCCGTCGTAGCCGTGGGCCTTCATTTCGTTCAGCCATTTCGGGTTGAAGTAGCGCGTGCGCAGCTCGGTCTGGATAGCGCGCGCGGCGGACTCGGTGGAGGCTTCGGATGGATCGGCAATCTTGCTGACGTAAAGGTCGATGTTGCGGCCGGTGACGGCCTTGGCAGCGAGGTTGAGACCGCCGAGGAAGCCGGCGGACATCGGGTGATCGAGCATGCCGTTGACGTTGGAGCTGCGGGATAGTTCGGCGGCGTCGACTTTGGCGAGGTTGCCCTCGAAGGCCGGACGTGCGTAGGCGCCGTAGAGACCGCCACCGTAGGCGTGACTCAGGCGTTGCGTATAGAGTTCGGCCATGCGGGCCTCGTCGCCGCGCTGGTCGCCGGACTTGGCAAGGAACTGGATGCTCGGCGAGTACGCGCCCGGTGCAGGCGAATACACGCGGGCGACGGCGAGGGCGGCGGCACGCTCAGTGGATTCCCCAGAGGCTTTCAGTTTTGCCTCGGCCGCAAGCACGGCGACGCGGACGGGGTTGTCGTCCTCAGGACTGGAGGCGGCGAGCTTGGTGGCCTGGGTGATGAGCTCGACTTTGTCCTGGAAGTGGTCGCGGTAGGCGCCGCTGGTCGTCGCGAGCACGTCGACACGCGGGCGGCCGAGCTCGGCGCGCGAAATGAGCGAGACGCCGGTGACTTCACCGCGCTCGTTGCGCACGGCGCGGGTGCCGAGCAGGTGGAGGATCTGCGCTTCGACGACGCCGTTGTTTTTTGCGACTTCGCCGGACCACATCACGAAGGCGAGCTTGGTCGGGTAGAGTCCGCCATGTTTCTGGCGATGTTCGTCGATGAGCGCCTCGGCCTGCTTGATGCCGAGTGCCTCGGCTTCGGGCGTGGGGATGGCGGCCTGATCGAAGTTGTAGAGCGAGCGGCCGGGCGGAACGGAGTCGGGGCGGCGGAGCGGTTCGTCCATCGGGCCGGGTTCGAGGTAACGTCCGTCGAGTGCGGCGAGGATGCTGTCGATTTCGCGTGGTGCGGCACGCAGGCGGTCGGCGTATTCGGGGGCGAGCGAGAGTTGTTTCTCGGCGTCGGCCGAGGTCTTGCCGAGCAGTGCGGTCAACGCGGTGGCGGGCGACTGACCGCCATTGACGACGGCGGCGACGAGTTTGCGGGCCGCGTCGGCTGGGCCGGGCGTGAGCGGCGCGAGCGTCTTGCGCAGATCGGCGCCAAGCATGCCGGTGACCATGTCGGAGAGGACCTGGCCGGTGGGTGCCTCGCCGAGGATTTTCGTGCCGTGAGGCATGTGGGCGCGTTCGAGGTCGTCGAGGTAGTGTTGAAGTTTTGGACGCAGTTCGGCGAAAGGCGTGTGCTCGACGTCGAGTTCCAGCGCGCGGTCAAGGCCTGTGGTAATGATTTGGGCGCGAATGGTTGGTTCGGTGTCGGCGCGAAGCTTGGGATCGGTTTGGGCGTCGTAACGGGAAAGTTGGGCGCGCAGTTCGAAAAGCTGCTCGGTGGCGTCGGAGGGAACCACGAGGTTGAACCAACCAGGGACCTGAATGAGGGCCTTGCGTTTGTTGCCGATGCCGCCGTTGGCGCCGAGGCGCTCGGGGTGGATAGCCGGCAGCGCGCCGACGAGGATGCCGATGTGGTCGTCGGCTGCGGGGCCTTCGGACTTACCGGGCTGGAGGACGATGTTGGTGAACAGCGGCACCCAGGCGTCGGCCTTCCACTCGCGTTGCAGCCAGAGGAAGAACGCGAGGTACTGGTGGTGCGGCGGCAGGGCGTCTTTCGACATGAGCGCCTTGTTGTCCTGGAGGTAGCCCCAATCCGGATGCGGTGCGATGAGGACGTTGCCGAGCTGGATCTTCGGGATGACGATGAAACGTTTCCCGGCGGCATCGGTGTGGATCATGACCTTGCCCGGCGGCGGGCCCCACATGGCGACGATCTCGTCGCGGCGGACGGCGGGGAGCGAGTCGAACCATTCGCGGTAGGTAGCCTCGGGCAGGAGCGCGACTTCGTTGTGGGCGACGCGGGCGGCGAGTTCGCCGGGAGCCCAGGTGCCGACGTTGGAGGCCTCGCGCGACATGCGCGTGACGAGCGCATCGCGGTCGGGCAGCGGCGCGGCGCCGGTGTCGTAGCCGCGCGACTTCATCTCGGAGAGCAGGCTCACGAGGCTGGCGGGCACGTCGAGGAAGTCGTCGGGATCGCCGCCGACATTGGCCTTGCCGGCGCCCTCGCTCCAGTAGGTGAAAACGACGCGTTTTTGGGAGTTGGCGAGGCGGTGGAGGCGTGCCCAGGCGAGCGCGCGTTCGACGCGCCACTCGATCTGCTTGGCGAAGGGGACGATGCTCTCGGAGCCGTCGGGCGCGGTGCCGCGGCCGGCGAGGGCGATGGGTTCGACGACGCCATCGCGCTCGTTGTTGATGAGATTCTGGGTGCGGTTCGGGTGCAGACCGGTGGGTGAGGCGTCGAAGTCGGCCTCGGTGAACTGCGAGTGGTTGATGGCGGAGAGAATGGTGAGGCCGAGGCGGCGCGCGCGTTCGACGCCGGCCGGGTAGTCGTTGAGGTGAAGCCGCTCCTGATTGCTGATCACGACGTCGACGCGCGGCTGGTTGTCGGGGCCGATGAGGTGGTCGAGGTCGGGGCCGCCGGCGGAAACGAGACAGACGGCGTTGTGGCCGCGCCGTTCGACGGCGCGGACCATCGCGGTGATGTGCGCGAAGTTTTTGCGACGGTAGAGCGGCTGCGCGAACGCGATGGCGACCGTGAGCTTCTCGGGATCGAAGGCGTGGGGCGAAGCGGCGCGGTACCAGACGATGAAATCGTCCCACGAGGTGAAGAGTCCCGGGGCATCGGGATGGTAGAACGCTTCGTTGGGGTAGACGATGGGAGCGAGCGGCGCGCGGCCGTCGGCGAGCGTGCGACCGGCGAGACGCACGGCGAGGTAGCGGACGAGCTCGGCGTAGTTGTCCTGCGAACCGTTGGCCCAGTACGCTTCAAGCCAGGGATGATCGGCGAGCGGGACGTTGCCGGTGAGAGTGGCGGACGGGCGGATGACGGCGACGGGCGTGTGCGCGGTGGCGGCGGCGAGCTGCGCGGTGTTTTTGTCGAGGCCCGGCGTGGCGCCGTCGACAAACACGGCGTCGAACGCGCCGAGATCGGTGTTGGTGCTGAGTGC
>LUYR01000202.1 GCA_001603335.1 Rhodospirillales bacterium Alpha_05
CGCTGTTCGACGAGTGCTGCGGCATCGCCGCGAGCCAGGGCTTCGCGCCGGGCGAGGGGCTGATCAAGCAGGCGCGGACGTTCCTGTTCAATCCCCAATCGGCGCTGATGGCGTCGATGTTGCGCGACGTCGAGCGCGGCGCGCCGACCGAGGCGGACCATGTGCTGGGTGCGCTGTTGAAGCTGGTGAGCAACGGCATGGGCGCGCCGACCTTGAACCTCGCCTACGTCCACCTCAAGGCCTACGAGGCCCGACGGGTGCGCGAGGCGGGTTGATCAGCCCAGCCCCGGAACCGGAATTCCCGCCGTCTGCGCCAGCAGCAGGACGTTGAGGGCGAGGACGACGACGCAGCCCGCGATCGCGGCGAGGTGGAGGCCGCGCCGGTTGGCGTAGTCGCCCATGATCTCGCGCTTGCCGGTGAAGTGCACCAGCGCCAGCATCGGCACAGGCAGGGCGAAGCTCAGCACCACCTGGCTCATCACCAGGGCGTCGGTGGCGTTGACGCCCATGGCGACGACGACGAACGCGGGCAGCATGGTGATCAGGCGGCGCAGCCACACCGGAATGCGGAAGCCGACGAAGCCCTGCATGATCATTTGCCCGGCCATGGTGCCGACCACCGACGAGGAAATCCCCGAGGCGATCAGCGAGACGAGGAAGATCGCCGCCGCGCCCGCGCCCAGGAGCGGCGTGAGGGTGTGGTAGGCGGTTTCGATCTCGGCAACTTCCGAGTGGCCTTCGTGGAAGGCGGCGGCGGCCATCATCACCATCGCGATGTTGACCATTCCCGCGAGCGCCAGGGCGACCACCACCTCGCGGTTGGAGAAGCGCAGGAGCTTGCGGCGCTCGGGTTCGTTGCGCGCCGGGGCACGGTTCTGGGTGAGGCCGGAGTGGAGGTAGACCGCGTGCGGCATCACCGTCGCGCCGACGATGCCGACGGCGATGGTGAGCGCGCCGAGGTCGGCGATCTTCGGCACCGCCATGCCGGTGACGGCGGCGGGCCAGTCGACCGGCGCGATCAGGATTTCGAGGAGATAGCAGAGGCCGATGCCGCCCACCATCGCGCCGATCGCGAGCTCCATCGGGCGGAAGCCGCGGCGCTCCAGCAGCAGGATCGCGTAGGTGACGACGGCGGTGATCCCCATCCCCACCATCATCGGCACGCCGAACAGCAGCGACAGACCGATCGCGCCGCCGATGAACTCGGCGAGGTCGGTGGCCATCGCGGCGATCTCGCTCACCACCCACATCACCAGCACCAGGGGCAGGGGGAAGGAGTCGCGGCACATCTCGGCGAGGTTGCGGTTGGTGACGATGCCGAGCTTGGCGGAGAGCGCCTGGAACAGCATGGCGATGGCGTTGGCCACCACCACCACCCAGAGCAGCGAGTAGCCGTAGTGCGAGCCCGCCTGGATGTTGGTGGCGAAGTTGCCGGGGTCCATGTAGGCGATCGAGGCGATCACCGCCGGACCGGCGAACAACAGGGCCGAGCGCAGGCCGCGGCGATTGCCGGACAACACTTCGCGGATCGCCAGCGTAGTGGGGTCGATCAGGCGGGGAAGCGGGCGACACGCGGACTCGGCCATGACGGTTCTCCCTGTTGGAACACCTCTAAATATACATCGTGCTATACCGTATGCAAGAGGCTAAACAGAATAGACCGGGCTTCAATGGTTGAACCCCGCACCGGGGTCGGATAGCTTGGCCCTACGCAAGGGGTTTGCGGGGGAACGAAGAGTGTCGGCGAAGACGATCAAACCGGCGAGGCGCAGCCTCGTTGCGCCCGAGACCCACGTTGAAGGGTTCGAGCTTGCGCGGGAAGTCCGTCGCGTCGAGCTGGTCGAGGACTACGTCGAGCTGATCGCCGATCTTCTCGATGCCGACGGCGAGGTGCGCCAGGTCGACATCGCCGCGCGCATGGGCGTCGCCCAGCCGACGGTGGCGCGGATGCTCAAGCGCCTCGCCGAGGACGGCCTGATCGCGCGCATGCCCTATCGCGGCACCTTCCTCACTCCGGCGGGGCGCAAGCTCGCCGAGGACACCCGCGAGCGCCACCACGTGGTGGAGAGCTTCCTTCTCTCGCTCGGCGTCGACGCCGCCACCGCGCGGAAGGATGCCGAGGGCATCGAGCACCACGTCAGCCCCGAGACCCTGGCGGCGTTCCGCGCAGCGCTGCTGCGACAGCGCTAAGTCTGCCCATAAGCCGCAGGAATCGGCGAAATCCAGTCGCGATTGGGTTGTGCCGGGTCCCCATCGTTTCCAGATATGGTTTCTAAAAAGAAACTGTGCCTTGGGTAAGGATGTGGGGCTATGGGTGTGTTCGGGCGTTTGTCGGTGGTCCAGAAGATCACCGGGATTACCTTGGTGGCGCTTTTGCTGATGCTGGGTGCGCTGCTCGGTGTGACGTTGTGGGTATTGCAGGGTGAGTTGGGGAACCAGGCGCAGACGCGCCAGCAGAGCGCGATGCGGGTCGCGTGGCATGTTCTCGAAGGCGTGGGCAAGACCTACCGCATCGAGGGCGATAGGCTTTATGCCGGCGATACGCCGCTCAACGGCAATTTCGCGGTGGTCGACACCATCACCGACCTGATGGGCGGCACCGCAACGATCTTCGCGGGCGACACCCGCGTCGCCACCAACGTCAAGAAGGCGGACGGCTCCCGCGCGGTGGGCACCAAGCTTGCCCCCGGCCCGGTTTACGACGCGGTGCTCAAGCGGGGCGTGTCCTATCGCGGCGAGGCGAAGATCCTCGGCGAGCCCTACTTCACCGCCTACGACCCGATCAAGGACGCCTCGGGCAACGTCGTCGGCGTTCTCTACACCGGTTTGAGCCAGGCCGACATCGCGGCGGTGGTCGACCGGCTGATGGTGTCGCTCGGGGTTGCGGGCGGCGTCGTCTTGCTGGTCACCGGGATTTTCACCTTCGTGATTCTGCGCACCAATCTCCGCGCGATCACCGGCATGGCTTCGGCCACCGACCGCCTCGCCGAGGGCGATCTCGACATCGAGATCGCCGGTCACGGCCGCCACGACGAGGTCGGCCGGATGGCGGCCGCGCTCGAGGTCTTCCGCGACAAGCTCAAGCACAACCGCGACCTCCAGGCGGAGCAGGCGAACTTGGCGGCGCAGTCGAAGCAGGCGGTGCTCGACGCGGTGCGCGGCATGGCCCGCACGGTGGAGCAGGAGACCGACGATGCGCTCGCCTCGGTCGCCTCCCGCACCGACACCATGACCGGCGGCGTCGGCCATCTCGAAGGCCTGGTGCAATCGATGCAGAGCAACGCCGCCACCGTCGCCGCCGCCGCCGAGCAGGCGCTGGCGAACGCCGAGACCGTGGCGAGCGCGGCGGAGCAGCTGTCCGCCTCGATCGGCGAAATCGCAACCCAGGCCGCCGCTTCGACCACCGTGGCGCGGCAGGC
>LUYR01000203.1 GCA_001603335.1 Rhodospirillales bacterium Alpha_05
CGAAAAAGATCGGCACCTTCGTCCGGGCGTCGAGCGGGGGCTTCTGCCACGTGAAGGGCATGGGCGTGGCCCTGTCCGAGCGGGGCATGACCCAGGTGAGCATGAATATCGTGGATTACCAGAAGAACGCCCTCTACAGGGTGCTGGAACTGATCCGCATGGAGGCCCGGCGGTGGGGCGTGGAGGTGGTGGAGACGGAGATTTACGGCATGATCCCCGCCCAGGCCCTTCTGGACAGTGCGGCCTACTATCTCCAGGTGAAGGATTTCGACCCCGACCAGGTGCTGGAGCTGAAGCTTCTCGGAATGGGGGACGGGGCGGAATGATCATGAAGCTTGTGCGGAACGCCGGGATCTATACCCCGGAAGGGTCCTCCCCCTCGGCGGGGAAGGACCAGGGGACTGTCCGTTATATTCCCCGGGGCGCCATGGTGGTGGGGGACGGCCTGATCGAGGCCGTGGGGCCGGAGGAGGAGATCTTTTCGTCCCTGTCCGGCGCGGACTTCGACGAGGAGATCGACTGCGGCGGGCGGTGCGTCATTCCCGGTTTCGTCGACCCCCATACCCATATGTGCTTCGCCCGGAGGCGGGAGGAGGAGTTTTCCCTCCGTCTCGCGGGGACTCCATACCTTGAGATCCTCCGGAAGGGAGGGGGAATCCTCTCCTCCGTGCGGAGCGTCCGGGAGGCATCCGACGACGACCTGTTCGAGAACACCCTGGTCCTGGCCCTTTCGGCCCTCTCTCTCGGGACCACCACGGTGGAGATGAAGAGCGGCTACGGGCTGGACACGGAGACGGAACTGCGCATGCTCTCGGTGATCCGGAGGGTGGGGCGGGAGACTCCCCTGGACGTGGTCCCCACCTTCATGGGCGCCCATGCCGTCCCCGAGCTGTACCGGGGCAACGGCGACGGCTACGTGGACCTGCTCGTGGAGGAGATGCTCCCCGCGGTGGAGGAGCAGGGGATCGCCCGGTTCTGCGACGTGTTCTGCGAGGAGGGGGTCTTCTCCCTTTCCCAGACGGAGCGGATCCTCGCCGAAGCGTCCCGGAGGGGCCTCGGCCTGAAGGTCCACGCCGACGAGGTCCACGACACCGGCGGCGCTGCCCTGGCCGCCCGGATGGGGGCCGTCTCGGCGGAGCACCTTCTCGCGGCGAGCGACGAGGGGATTGACGCCCTGGCGAAAAGCGGGACCACGGCCATTCTCCTTCCGGCCACGGCCTACAGCCTGAGAAAACCCTTCGCCCGGGCCCGGGCCATGATCGAACACGGGGTTCCGGTGGCTCTGGCCACGGACTGCAACCCCGGGTCGTCCTTCACCGAGTCCATGCCCTTTGTTTTCGGGCTGGCGGTGATGGCCATGGGGCTCACGGTGGAGGAAGCCCTGACGGCAGCAACGAAGAACAGCGCCTGCGCGGTGGGCATGGGGACGGTCTGCGGAACCCTCGAGCCGGGCAAGCAGGCGGATTTCCTGCTCCTCGACGGGGAGACTCCGGCCATTCTCGCCTACCATGCGGGT
>LUYR01000204.1 GCA_001603335.1 Rhodospirillales bacterium Alpha_05
CTTCCGATCTCAGGGTGAAGGTCGGGCTCGGCACCTCTTCGTCGGGGTCGGTCGCGGCGCGGATCAACCCCCGCGCGAACGCGGTCTTGCCGACGCCCAGGTCGCCCCACAACGCGACCACGTCGCCCGCCGTCGCCAGCGCGGCGACCGCGGCGGCAAGGCCGGTGGTGTCCTCAGGACTGCCCAGGGTCAGCCGCCACTCGGCGTCGTCGACGCCGACGGCATGCGGACACGGCGAATTCTCGGTTGCAGACGTCGTCATCCCTCTGTTGTAGCTGGCCCCGCGGATAAGGGCAATCACCCGCCACGCGACGGTTGCCAATGTCTCGCAAACGTCGCAGAGTGCCTCCCGATTGACACTTGAGGGAAACGTTTCGGCATGGCTCAACACAGCACCGACGTGGTGGTTATCGGCGCGGGCCCGATCGGCCTTTTCGCGATTTTCGAATGCGGCATGGAAAAACTCTCCTGCCACGTGATCGACACGCTCGAAGCGGTCGGGGGCCAGTGCGCCGCGCTCTACCCCGAAAAGCCGATCTACGACATTCCCGCCCATCCGGCGATCACCGGCCAGGAGCTGATCGACCGCCTCTGCCAGCAGGCCGCCCCGTTCAAGCCGACGTTCCACCTCAACCAGCAGGTTTCCGGCATGGTGCAGGACGCCGCAACCGGCCGCTGGACCGTCACCACCTCGACCGGCACCACCATCGACACCGCCACCGTGATCATCGCAGCGGGCTCGGGCGCCTTCGGCCCCAACCGCCCGCCGATCAAGAACCTCGAAGCCTTCGAGGGCACCAGCGTGTTCTACATGGTCGGCCGCCGCGAGGACTTCCGCGGCAAGCGCGTGGTGATCGCGGGCGGCGGCGATTCCGCCGTCGACTGGGCGCTCTCCCTCGCCGAAGTCGCGGCCTCGGTCGCGGTGGTGCACCGCCGGCCCAAGTTCCGCGCCGCACCCGAAAGCGAAGCCAAGCTCGCCAAACTCGCCGCCGAAGGCGCGATCGACCTCGTCGTTCCCTACCAGCTCAAATCCATCGCGGGCGACAACGGCCAACTCCACACCGTCACCGTCGCCGACCTCGAAGGCAACACCCGCGATCTCGCCGCCGACGTCCTGCTGCCGTTCTTCGGGCTCGCCGCCAACCTCGGCCCGATCGCCGAATGGGGCCTGACCATGGAAGGCGGCGCGATCCAGGTCGCCCCCGCCACCTGCGCCACCAACCACCCCGGCGTCTTCGCCGTCGGCGATATCGCCACCTACCCCGGCAAGCTCAAGCTGATCCTCTGCGGCTTCGCCGAAGCCGCCCAAGCCGCCCACGCCGCCCGCGCCCACATCCACCCTGGCGAAGTCATCCACTTCGCCTACTCCACCACCCAGGGCGTGCCGAAAACGGCGTGACGCGGTGCAAGGCCGGGGCTCCGCCCCGGTCCCCGCCGGAGGGTCGCGGACCCTCCGGACCTCCCTTAAGTTTTTCGCGCGTAAGCGCAATCAACCCCTGCTGCATCCACTGCGGGCTATGGCGCTACGCGCAAAAACAAAAACGAATGGGATCAAAGGGCCCAAGGCCCTTTGCGGGTGCGGGCAGAGCCCGTGTCTTTAACCTTCAACGCGACAGCATCACCGTCGTGCCTTCGCCGACCACCGAGACCAGCTGGAACTCCCAGCCCTGGGATTCGGCGTAGGCGCGGATCACCGCGAAGCGGGCCCAGGCGGAGCGGTCGGTTCCCGTGTCGACGTCCCAGCCGTTGCCGGTATCGGCGATGGTGAGGGTGAGGTCGCTGGTGCGCTGGGCGGCGAGGGAGACCGACGCGCCGGGTTGGGTCGAGGCGAGGGTCATGTCGAAGATCAGGCCGAGGAGGCGTTCGAACGGCGTGAGGACGAGGCGTTCGGTACCGATTTCGGGCAGGCAGTCGAAGTGGAGGTCGACTTCGCGGCGTTGCGCGCGTTCGCGCACCGCGTTGAGGACTTCCGAGAGGGCGGCGTGGACGTCGACGGCTTCCGGCACTTCGCGGCGCGGGCCGGTGCGCAGGTCGTCGACGGCGGCGAGGAGGCGGTCGGCGGCGGCGGCGGCGTCGCGGACGGAATCGACGTAGGCCTGCTGGCGCGGATTGAGCACGCCGTAGTGGCCGTGGGCGAGGACTTCGGCCCAGCCCGCGATCGAGCGGACACTGCCCGCAAGCACCGCTGCGAGGTCGGCGACGTCGGCCTGCATCGGCACGGTATCGTAGGAGAGCACCAGGCCACCGTCGGCCAGGGGCGCCGCCTGCCAGCGCAGCAGGCCGCGCTGGGCATGGCCGAGGGAGCCGTCCTTGGCGTCGCGGTCGTGGAAGACGCGCGCCATCAGGGCGGCGAAGGCGGGGCGGTCGGCGGGTTCGGCGATCAGGCGGGCCTGGAGGTCGACGACTTCGTGGAAGCGCAGCGCCGCGCCCGCGGCTTCCGCGCCACCGGGGAGCGGGCGGATTTCCGGCAGGTCCCAGAGGCTGGCGAAGCTGGCGTTGGAAAGGCGGAGGTTGCCGCCTGCGTCGAACACCGCGACCGCCTCGCGCAGGTGGTTGAGGGTTTCGGCCTGGACGTCGATCAGGGTGTTGTAGGAGCGTTCGAGCGCGAGGGTGTCGGTGACGTCCTCGTAGGTGAGCAACAGGCCGCCAAGCGGGTGCGGCGCGACGACGCGGCGCAGGGTCTTGCCGCCCGGCAGGTGCATCAGCGCCTCGACCGGCTCCAACAAATCGGTGAACAGGGCGATTTCCGCCGCCTTGTAGGCGGGAAAGTCGGCGGCCTCGGGCAGGAGGCGGCGGTCGCGCAAGACTTCGAGCACGGTGCCGTAGTCGGGTTCGCTGTCGAGCCAGGCTTCGTCGAGCAGCCAGAGGCGGACGAATGCGGTGTTGTAGAAGCGCATCCGCTGGTCCGGCCCGAACACCGCGATCGCGGTACCGAGGCGTTCGAGCACCAGGGCATGGGCTTCGTCGTGGCGGGCGAGTTCGGCGCGCACGTCCTGCTGCTCGGTGAGGTCGAGGGCGATGCCGACGGTGCCGCCCAAATCCTTCACCTCGTTCGGCATCACCGCCATCTGGCCGTGCGGCATCAGCGGCGTCTCGCGGATTTCGAGGTGGCGGAGCGCGCCGTTCATCGCCAGGACTTCGTGCTCGTGGCGCGAATCGCCGGCGGCGCGGGC
>LUYR01000205.1 GCA_001603335.1 Rhodospirillales bacterium Alpha_05
GGTGAGGATGCGGATCGCGTTGCCGTGGCCGAGGTGGATGTCGATGCCCGAGTGGCCGCCCTTGAGGCCGCTCACCGCGACGCTGAAGTGCTTCGCCTGGGCGGGTTCGTGCCCCTGGGCGAGCGGCACGGTGAGCACGACGTCGCGCCCGCCGGCGCAGCCGATGATGATCTGGGTGTCGTCCTCGCTGTCGAGGTTGAGGAGGATGCTGCCCTTCAGCACCCCGGGCGCGACCGCGCGCGCGCCGTTGAGGCCGATCTCCTCCTCGACGGTGAAGAGGAATTCGAGCGGGCCGTGGGCGATCGTGGTGTCGTCGATCAGCGCCAGCATCGCCGCCGCGCCGATGCCGTTGTCGGCGCCGAGGGTGGTGCCGGTGGCGAGCACCCAGTCGCCCTCGACGCGCGGCCGGATCGGGTCGACGGCGAAGTCGTGGCGGGTTCCGGCGTTGGCCTGGGGCACCATGTCCACATGGGATTGCAGCACCACGCCGGGGCGGCCTTCCTTGCCCGGGGTCGCGGGCTTGCGCACGATCAGGTTGCCCTTGGCGTCGATTTCGGCGTCGAGCCCCTTGGCGTCGGCGCGGGCTTTGAGCATGGCGATGATCGCCGCCTCGTGGCGCGACGGGTGGGGAATGGCGCAAAGGTCGGCGAACGCGGACCAGACGGCGGCGGGCGAAAGTGCGGCAAGCGGGGAAGCGGACAACGCGGATACTCCTTGGGACGACGAAAGGCGTGCCTGGGAGTGTGATGCGCGAAGTGTCTCGCGACAAGTCGCGGGACCGGCTTTTTTTGCGGTTCAGCGCGCTATCGGCGCGACCCCGGCGCGCAAATCCACCAGGGCGCGCACCGTGCGCAACGTCGGCACCGGCACGCCGACGATTTCGGCCAGTTCGATCACCGCGCCGACGATCGCGTCGAGTTCCAGCTTCCGCCCGGCCTCGTAGTCTTGCAGCATCGAGGTCTTGAAGTCGCCGAGCCCGGCGGTGGCGTCGATGCGCGCGGGGATGGTCATGGCGAAGCGCACCCCGAGGCGCTCGGCGACCGCCTGGCCCTCCGCCATCATCGTCGCCGCCACCGCGCGCACCTCGGGATCGGTGCAGAGCAGCAGCGAGGACGACTGGGTGAGCACCGAGAGCGGGGCGAAGGCGAGATTGCCCCAGAGCTTGGTCCAGATCGCGGCGCGGATATCGGGCGTGGCGCTGGCGTCGAAGCCCGCTTTCCGGAAGGCCTCGGTCACCGCCGCCAGTTCGGGGGTCATCCGCCCCGCCGGATCGCCGAAAACGAAGGTCTGGTTGCCGACGTGGTGGATGCTGCCGTCGCCACGGTTGAGCACCGCGACGTAGGTGAGCGCGCCGACGATGTGGTCCTCGGGGATTGCGGTCTTGAGCGCGCCGTCGGGGTCGACCGAGGCGAGCCTGCGCCCGGCGAGCGGCGCGGGCTGGGCCGCCGGATACCACCACGGCACGCCGTTGAGCATCGGCACCACCACGGTTTCCGGCCCCGAGAGCTGCGCGATGGCGGGCAGCGTGGTTTCGAGTGCATAGGCCTTGGTGCAGAGAATCACCACGCCCTGCTTCGGCAGTGACGATGCGTCGGCGGTGGTGTGCACGCCGGCGACCGCTTCCGATCCGTCCGGGTTGGTGACCTGGATGCCGCCCGCGTTGATCGTTGCGGCGGCTTCGGCGCGGCGCACCACCAGGCTCACGCTGGCGTCGGTGGAAACCAGACGGGCGGCGATCAGCGAGCCGATCGCGCCGCCGCCGATGATCGCGATGCGCATGGAAAAGCCTTCCTCCGGAATGCGGGAGGTTCAGGATATGGGCGAAACCCCAGTCGAATCAAGCTTCGGCGGGGCAGGGGAGGTTCTGCCGCGCGGCGAACTCCTGGAGCGCGCCCCAGGTGGTGAGGTCCACCGGGATGCCGTTGGCGCGGCGCTCCGCCGCGGCGGCGAGTTCGGGGTCGCCGGGGGCCATCACCCGCTTGCCCGGCTGCGCGGGCTGGGCGCGGAGGTCGGCGAGGAAGGCGGACAGGCGCGCGTCGAACACCGCGAGGCTCTGGAACAGCGCGGGCTGCATCACGATGAAGAAGTGGCCGCGCAGGTCGGGCCCCGGCACCGTCGGGTCGGAGAACGGCGTCAGCGCGTTGCCGTGCGGCATGCCGGAGAACGCCGAGCAGAGGATGTCGACCATCGCCGCCAGCCCCGCGCCCTTGTAGCCGTATTCGCTGCCGCCCAGCGGCAGGAGCGCGCCGAAGCGGTTGGGGTCGCGGGTCACCATGCCCTCGGTGTCGAGCGCGACGTCGGGCGGTAGCTCGGTGCCCGCGGCGCGGCGCAGGTGGACGCGGTTCAAGGGGATGCTGCTGGTCGCCATGTCGAGCACCATCGGCTCGGCCCCGGCGACCGGCACCGCGAAGGCGATCGGGTTGGTGCCGTTGAACGCCCGGATCCCGCCGAAGGGTGCGACCGCCGCGTCGGCGATGGTCATGCCGATGGCGGCGAAGCCCTGTTTCGCCGCCACCAGCGCATAGCCGCCGGTCGCGCCGTGGTGCGAGGAGTTGCCCACCGTCACCGCCGCGATGCCGGTTTCCGCCGCCATCGCCATGCCTTCGTCGATCGCGCGGTAGCTGGCGAAGTGGCCGAAGCCGTTGTCGGCATCGACGTGCGCCACCGCCGGAGCCGAGCGGGTGACGACGAGCTTGGGCGCGGGGTTGAGGCGGTGGGCATAGAGGCAGCGGAGGTAGTGGGGCGCGAGGCGGACGCCGTGGGTGTCGATGCCCCGGCGCGAGGCATCGACCACCGCGCGGGCGACCGCCGCAGCCGCATCGGGCGCGGACCCGGCGTTGCGCAGCAACTGGTCGATGAAGACCTTGAGCGGCGTTTCGGCGATCCGCACCGATGCGAACTGTTCTTCCATCGTCGTCGTCCTTCAGACCGGCAGGCCGGTGAGTTCGGAAACCGTGGTCATGATGCCGCGGATTTCCGCGAGGCCCTTCAATCGCCCGATGGTCGAGTAGCCGGGGTGGGCGGGCGCGCCGATATCGCCCAGCAATTCGAAGCCGTGGTCGGGGCGGAAGGGAATCCGCCAGTCGGGATTGCCCGCGTCCTTGCGCCGCTTCTGCTCGGCCATCATCACCTGCACCAGCTTCACCATGTTGGTGTCGCCGTCGAGGTGCTCGGCTTCCATGAACGAGCCGTCCGCGTCCTTCTTGACGTTGCGGAGGTGGAGGAAGTGGATGCGGTGGGCGAAACGCTTGGCGATTCCCACCACGTCGTTCTGCCCCGCGCCGAGCGACCCGGCGCATAGGGTTACGCCGTTGGACTCCGAGGGCACCGCGTCGAGCATGAACTCGATATCGCGCGCGTTGCTGACGATGCGCGGCAGGCCGAACAGCGGGCGCGGCGGGTCGTCGGGGTGGATCGCGAGGCGCACGCCGACCTCTTCGGCGGTGGGAATCACCGCTTCGAGGAAGCGCACGAGGTTCTGCCGCAGGCGCTCGGGCGTGACGTCCTTGAACCGCGCCAGCACCTTGCGCAGGCCGGGGACGTCGTAGCGGTCGAACGCGCCGGGCAGCCCCGACATGATGTTGGCGAGGAGCTTATCCTTGTCTTCCTGGGTCGCGCTGGCGATCCAGGCCTTGGCGCGCTCCAGCACCTCGGGGGTGTACTCGGCTTCGGCGCCGGGGCGTTCGAGGATGTAGCAGTCGAACGCGGCGTGCTCGTCGGCGTTGAAGCGCAGCGTGCGGCCGCCGCCCGGCAGGGGCGCGGTAAGGTTGGTGCGGGTCCAGTCGAGCACCGGCATGAAGTTGTAGCAGATCGTCTTGATGCCGCAGGCGGCGAGGTTGCGGATCGACTGGCGGTAGTTCTCGAACAGCGGTTCGAGGTCGCCCTCGCCGAGCTTGATCGCCTCCGACACCGGCAGGCTCTCGACCACGCTCCAGTGCAAGCCGAGGGACGGATCGGCGGCGATCTCCGCCTTGCGCTTCTCGATCTCTTCCACCGACCACACCACGCCGTAGGGAATGTGATGCAGCGCGGTGACCACGCCGGTCGCGCCCGCTTGGCGGATATGCGCGAGTTGAACGTAATCCTCAGGTCCGAACCAGCGCCAAGTCTGCTCCATGGTACTCTCCTGTTCAGGGTGCAAAGAGGTCGGGGTGGGAGGATGCAAGCCCGCTCGCGACCTTCAAAACTTCATCCATGTGGGTGCCGATGGCGGCTTCGGCCTCCGCCGGGTTGCCCGCCGCCACCGCGGCGAAGATCGCGCGGTGCTGGGCGATCAGCACCGGCATCGGCGTCGCCTGCGACAGGCTGAGGAAGCGGATCCGGTCGAACTGGGACTTTTCCCGCTCCACCACCGCCCAGACGTCGGCCAGCCCGATGCCCTCGGCGAAGGCGCGGTGGAAGTCGTCGTCGGCCTTGGTGAAGCGTTCGGCGGTGGCCTGGTCGGCGACGCCGTGGGCCTCGCGGCTGGCGGCCTCCTGGCGCTGGATCGCGTCGGCGATGGCGGTGCGCGCGGCGGTCGGCATGCCGACTTCGGCGGCGCGGCGGACGATTGCGATTTCGAGCGCGCGGCGGACGAAGCGGGCGCGGCGCACCGCGCCGAGCGAAATCCGGCTGACGAAGGTGCCGCGCTGCGGCAGCACGTCGATCAGGCCTTCGTCGATCAGGCGGATCAGCGCGGCGCGCACCGGCGTGCGGCTGATGCCGAAGCGGCTGGCGAGGGTGTTCTCCGAGAGCCTCTGGCCGGGGCGCATCCGCAACAGGACGATGTCCTGGCGGATCTCCGCGTGGATTCCGGCGATGTCGGCGGGGCTGGCGAGGGGGGCGGCGGATGTGCGGGGCATGGCGTCGCTCACTTGTAGAACAGGCTCGGGAGCCACAGGGAGACCATCGGCACGTAGGAGACGATCAGCAGCACGATGCCGTTGCAGACCAGGAACGGCCAGATCCCCTTCAGCACCTCCGAGAGCGGCAGCTTGGCGATGTTGGCGGCGACGAACAGGCAGACTCCCACCGGCGGCGTGGTCAGGCCGATCATCAGGTTGAGGATCGCGAAGATCGCGAAGTGCACCGGGTCGATGCCCACCTGGGTCGCCACCGCGAGCAACGGCGGGAACAGGATGATCAGCGCCGCGATGGTTTCCATGAAGGTGCCGACGATGATCAGGAGCACGTTGATCATCAGGATGATCAGGTACTTGTTGTCGGTGAGCGAGAGCATCGCCTGGGCGATGGTCTGGGGAATCTGCTCGGAGGTGAGGATCCAGCCGAACACGTTGGCGAGCCCGACGAGGAGGATCAGCCCGCCCGAGCCGATCGCGCTTTCCAGCAGGATTCCCGGCAGTTGTCGCAGGCGGAAGCCCTTGTAGATGAACGCGCCGACGATGAAGGCGTAGAACGCCGCGACGATCGAGGCCTCGGTGGGGGTGAAGAAGCCGCCGACGATGCCGTAGAGAATGATCACCGTCATCATCAGCGCCCAGATCGCCGCGCGGCTGGAGCGCACCAGCTCGCGGAAGCCCGCCCACTCGCCCTTCGGATACTGGCGCCGCACCGCGAGGATGTAGACGGTGATCATCATCCCGAAGCCGAGCATCAGGCCGGGGACCGCGCCCGCGAGAAACATCTTGCCGACCGAGAGGCCGGTGAGGGTGCCGGCGATGATCATCGGCACCGAGGGCGGAATGATCGGCCCGACGGTGGACGCGGCGGCGGTGAGCGCGGCGGAGAACGGGCCGTCGTAGCCCGACTTCCGCATCGCGGGGATCATCACCGCGCCGATCGAGGCGGTTTCGGCGACGGCGGTGCCGGAAATCCCGGCGAAGATCATCGAGCCGGTGACGTTGGCGAGGCCGAGGCCGCCCGGCACGTGGCCGACCAGCGCCTTGCCGAAGCGCACGATCTGGTCGGTGATGCCGCCGCCGTTCATCAGGTTTCCGGCGAGGATGAAGCCCGGAATGCACAGCAGCACGAAGGAATCCATGCCCGCATACATGAACTGCGGCACCACGGTGAGGTCGATGTCGGCGAGCACGAGATAGAGCCCCGACGACAGCCCGAGGCAGATGGCGATCGGCATGCCGAGGATCAGGCAGAAGGCGAACGAGCCGAACAGTGCGGCGATCAGCATCGGCCGTCCTCCGAATTCGGGTTGAGGGCGGTCGCGCCGTCGGCTTCCTCGGCGATCTCCGACTTCGGGATGCGGTAGCCGAACAGCCGCGCGGTGCAGAAGAAGATCAGCGACAGCGGAATGATCAGCACCGCGGCGTAGACCCACACCATCGAGAAGTCGATGGCGCGCGCCCGTTCGCCGAAGCCGTTCACCATGTAGCCCCAGCTCCCCGGCACGATCGCGGCGGCGAAGCCGATCACCAAAACCAGCGACAGCGCCTCGGCCACCTTGCGGGCGCCGGGCGGCAGCAGGCCGATGAACAGATCGACGTTGACGAGTTCGCCGCGCAACGCGGCGAGGCCGCAGGAGAACGCCACCAGGTAGATCAGGGCGAAGCGGGCGACTTCCTCGGTGTAGACCGGGGCGTCGAACCACGGAATTCGGCCGACCACCTGCAACAGGGTGACGATGGAGAGAACCGCGAAGGACGCGATGGTTCCGGCTTGGCAAACCCGCCGCACCACGCCGATCAGGCGGCAAAGAAGTCCGGTCATTGGCTGATCCCGGCAAAAAAACCAAGGGAGCGGCCCCGGAATCCTCCGGGGCCGCCGGAAACGGTCAGGAAATCGCGAGCATTTGCTCGAACAGCGGCTTCACTTCCGGATTGAGGGCGGCGACGACGGCGTCGTGGCCCTTTTTCGCAAACGCGGCCTTGTCCGACTTCACGAAGGTCATACCCTTGGCCTTCAATTCGGCGGCGAGGTTCTTTTCGTCCTCGGCGAAGAGCTTGTGCTCGTAGTCGCCCGCGGTCTTGGCGGCGGCCATGATCGCGTCCTTGTGCGCCTTCGGCATCTTGTCGAGCTTCTTCGCGCTGCCCGCGAGGTAGATCCAGCTCACCACGTGCTCGGTGAGGTTCACGTTCTTCTGCACTTCGTAGAAGCTCGCCGACTTGATCAGCGCCAACGGGTTTTCCTGCGCTTCGATGGTGCCGTTCTGCAGCGAGGTGAAGACTTCCGAGAACGCCATCGGCGTCGGCTTGGCGCCCAAGGCCTGCCAGAACGAGACGAACAGCGGCACGTTCGGCACGCGGAGCTTGAGGCCGTTCAGGTCGTCGGGCGTCATGATCGGGCGGTTGGAGGTGAGGTTGCGCGGCCCGCGCGGGAAGTAGGTGAGCGGGCGCAGCTGGGTCTTGTCCTCGATGTTGGCGGCGATCTTCGCGCCCACCGGGCCGTTGACCACCTTGCTCATGTGATCGAGGTCGCGGATCGCGTAGGGAACCGCGAGCAGCGCCGCAGAGGGCGCCCAATTTTGCAGCGATTCGCCGGTGATGGTGAAGTCCACGGTGCCGAGCTGGATCCCCTTGATCAGGTCGGTTTCCTTGCCGAGTTGCTCGTTCGGGAACACCTTGATGTCGACTTCGCCGTTGGTCAGGCGCGCGACTTCCTCGGAGAACTTCAGGCAGGCCTTGTGCCACGGGTCCTGTTCGTTGGCGAGGTGGCCGAGCTTGAGCGTGGTTTTGCTCGCGGCGCGCGCGATGAACGGCGTGCCGAGGGTGAGCCCGGCGGCACCGAGGGTTCCGAGCCCGGCAGTGAAGGATCTGCGGGTCAGGGGGGTCTTCAACACCATGATGTTCGTCCTCCGTGTTCATTGCCGCCGGCGGAATGTCGGCGATTTTCGTGCGGCCGGTTCTCCGGTCTTCTTGGCGTGAATTCAGTCGTCGAAATCGAGTTGGACCTTCACCGTCGATCCCGGATCGCGGGCGATCAGGTCGAAGGCGTCGACCGCGGCGGCGGCGGGGAATACCTGGGTGACGAGGCTGGTCGGGTCGATCCGGCCGCTCTCGAACCATTCGATCGATTGGGGCAGGAGCTTGCGGTTGAGGCGCGAGCCCGAGATCGTCAGTTCCTTCTTGACGATGTCCTGCTGGGTTACCGGCGAGGGCGTGGCGGTGAAGCCGAGCAGGCCGATCCGCCCCGCCGGGCTCGCGATCCGCGTTGCTTCCTCGAACAGGCCGGGCGCGCCCGCCGCCTCGATGATCAGCGACGGGCCGAGGCC
>LUYR01000206.1 GCA_001603335.1 Rhodospirillales bacterium Alpha_05
GCCGACGGCGCCGACATCGCGGTCGGCTATGCCGATTCCGTGCTCAAGGCCGAGGCCCTGGTGCGCGAACTCAAAGGCCTCGGCGCCCGCGCCATCGCCTTCCCCGCCGATCAAACCAATCCCGCGCAGGCGAAGCGCCTGATCCATCAGGTGATCGACACCTTCGGCCGCCTCGACGTGCTCGTCGACGACAGCGGCACGGCCGAACCGCTCGGCGCTTACGTCCGCAACCACTTCGCCAGTCCGGCGGCTTCCCGCGTCGCCGGCTCCCGGTTCACCGTCGGCGAGCGACCCCGCCGCCTGACGATATAAGATTTTTTGAGGGAGATTTCCGCGATGATCCGCTTCAGAACCGCTCTTTTGACCATCGCTGCCCTATCCATGGTCGGCTCCGGCGTCGCCGCCGTGATCGAATTCTCGGGTTCGCAGGCGAAGGCCGCCCAGGCCGCGCCCGCCGCCCCGCCCGCCGTGCCGGTTTCGGTCGCCCGGGTCGAGAGCCGCGACCTCGTGCCGTGGGAGGAGTTCTCCGGCCGCCTCGAGGCGGTCGACCGCGTCGACCTGCGCGCCCGGGTCTCGGGCCAGGTGCTCAGCATCCACTTCCGCGAGGGCGGTCTGGTGAACAAGGGCGACGTGCTCGTCACCCTCGACCCCGCCCCCTACGCCGCCGAGGTCGCCCGCGCCGAGGCGCAGCTCGCCTCGGCCAAGGCGCGCGTCACCTTCACCCAGCGCGAACTCGAACGCGCGCAGAAGCTCTCGCAGTCGGGCAACATCCCGCTGCGCGAGGTCGACAACCGCACCAACGCCTACCGCGAGGCCACGGCAGCGGTGCGCGCGGCGCAGGCGGCGCTCGACACCGCCAGCCTCAACCTCGGCTACACCGAAGTCCGCGCTCCGGTCTCGGGCCGCATCGGCCGCGCCGAAGTCACCGCCGGCAACCTCGTCGCCGCCGGGGCCGACGCGCCGGTGCTCGCCACCCTGGTTTCGGTGAGCCCGATCTACGCCAGCTTCGACGCCAACGAGGCGGTGGTGATGAAGGCGCGCGCCCAGGTGCGCCAGGGCAACGGCCCGATCGCGGTGGAGCGCATCCCGGTGCGGATGCTCACCCAGGGCTCGGACGAAGCGGTGGAAGGCCACGTGCAGATGATCGACAACGCGGTCGACGCCCGCTCCGGCACCATCGCGGTGCGCGCGGTGTTCGACAACGCAGGCGGCCTCCTGATGCCCGGCCAGTTCGCCAAGCTCAGCCTGGGCGCGGCGGAAACCAAGCCGACGCTCCTGATCAGCGAACGCGCCGTCGGCACCGACCAGGACAAGAAGTTCGTCCTCGTCGTCGACGACCAGAATCACGCCAACTACCGCCCGGTCAGCCTCGGCGCGTCGGTCAACGGCCTGCGCGTCGTCAACGACGGCTTGGCGGCGGGCGAGCGGATCATCGTCAACGGCCTGCAGCGGGTGCGCCCCGGCGCGACCGTCGCGCCGCAGGAGGTGGCGATGAACCCGGTCTCCCCCGCGCAGTCCCTGGCGCAGCGATAAAGGCTAGGATTCCATGAACCTGTCGCGTTTCTTCATCGATCGCCCGGTCTTCGCCGGGGTGCTTTCGATCCTGATCTTCGTCTCGGGATTGCTGGCGCTCCGCGCGCTGCCGATTTCCGAATACCCCGAGGTGGTGCCGCCGACGGTGGTGGTGCGCGCCCAGTATCCGGGCGCGTCGCCGCGCGTCATCGCCGAGACCGTCGCCACGCCGATCGAGGAAACCGTCAATGGCGTCGAGGGCATGCTCTACATGGGCAGCCAGGCGACCAGCGACGGCACGATGACCTTGACCGTCACCTTCCGCCTCGGCACCGACCCCGACAAGGCGCAGCAACTGGTGCAGAACCGCGTCTCCCAGGCCGAGCCGCGCCTGCCCGAGGAAGTGCGGCGCCTCGGCGTGACCACGATCAAGAGCTCGCCCGACCTCACCATGGTGGTGCACCTGCTCTCCCCCGACGGCCGCTACGACATGGCCTACTTGCGCAACTACGCGGTGCTGAACGTCAAGGACCGCCTCGCGCGGATCGAGGGCGTCGGCCAGGTGCAGCTGTTCGGCTCCGGCGACTACTCGATGCGGATCTGGCTCGACCCACAGAAGGTCGCCGAGCGCGGCCTTTCCGCCTCCGACGTGGTGGCGGCGATCCGCGCCCAGAACATCCAGGCGGCGGCGGGCGTGGTCGGCCAGTCGCCGGGGGCGGAAGGCGTCGACCTCCAGCTCTCGGTCAACGCACAGGGTCGCCTCCAGACGCCCGAGGAATTCGGCGAGGTGATCGTCAAGACCGACGCCGACGGCGCGGTGACGCGACTGAAGGACCTCGGCCGCATCGAAATGGGCGCGGCGGACTATTCGCTGCGCTCGCTCTTGGACAACAAGTCGGCGGTGGCGATTCCGATCTCCCAGGCTCCCGGCTCCAACGCCATCGCGATCTCCGACGCGGTGCGCACCACCATGGCCGAACTCAAAACCTATATGCCGGACGGCGTCGACTATTCGATCGTCTACGACCCCACCCAGTTCGTCCGCGCCTCGATCGAATCGGTGATCCACACCCTCTTGGAGGCGATCCTCCTGGTGGTGCTGGTGGTGATCCTGTTCCTCCAAACCTGGCGCGCGTCGATCATTCCGCTGCTCGCGGTGCCGGTCTCGGTGGTCGGCACCTTCGCCGCGATGCACCTGATCGGGGTGTCGATCAACGCGCTGTCGCTGTTCGGGCTGGTGCTCGCCATCGGCATCGTCGTCGACGACGCGATCGTGGTGGTGGAAAACGTCGAGCGCAACATCGAGGCGGGCCTGACGCCGAAGGAGGCGACCTATCAGGCGATGCGCGAGGTCTCCGGACCGATCGTCGCGATCGCGCTGGTGCTGGTCGCGGTGTTCGTGCCGCTCGCCTTCATCTCCGGCCTTACCGGGCAGTTCTACAAGCAGTTCGCGCTCACCATCGCGATCTCGACGGTGATCTCGGCGATCAACTCCCTCACCCTCTCGCCCGCTCTCGCGTCGCTGCTGCTGAAAGGCCACGACGCGCCCAAGGACCGCCTGACGCGGATCATGGATGCGGCGTTCGGCTGGCTGTTCCGCGGCTTCAACCGCGTCTTCGGCGCGGGCGCGCACGCCTACGGCAACGGCGTCGGCCGAGTGCTGGGGCGCAAGTCGCTGATGATGGGGATGTACCTCGCCCTCGTCGGCGCGGCCTGGGGGCTGTTCCAGGTGGTGCCGGGCGGCTTCGTGCCGATGCAGGACAAGCAGTACCTGATCGGCTTCGCCCAACTCCCCGACGGCGCGACGCTCGATCGCTCGGAAGACGTGATCCGCACGATGAGCCAGATCGCCATGGACGATCCGGGCGTCGAGCACGCGATCTCGTTCCCCGGCCTGTCGATCAACGGCTTCACCAACAGCTCCAACTCCGGCATCGTCTTCGCCAGCTTGAAGGCCTTCGACCAGCGCACCACGCCCGAGCTTTCGGCAGGCGCGATCGCGATGCGGCTGAACCAGAAGTACGCGGCGTTGCAGGACGCGTTCGTGGTGATGTTCCCGCCGCCCCCGGTGATGGGTCTCGGCACCACCGGCGGCTTCAAGCTCGAGGTCGAGGACCGCGCCTCGCGCGGCTACGGCGAACTCGACCAGGCGGTGAAGGCGTTCCTGGCCAAGGCCGCCACCGCGCCCGAACTCGCCAACCTGTTCACCTCGTATCAGGTCAACGTGCCGCAGCTGTTCGCCGACGTCGACCGCACCAAGGCGCATCAGTTGGGGGTCGCGGTGCCCGACATCTTCGACACCCTGCAGATCTACCTCGGCAGCCTTTATGTGAACGACTTCAACACCCTCGGCCGCACCTACTCGGTGCGGGTGCAGGCGGATGCGCAGTTCCGCGCGCATGCCGACGACATCGGCAAGCTCAAGGTGCGCAACGCCTCGGGCGAGATGGTGCCGCTCTCCGCCGTCCTCACCGTGCACGCGGTCGCCGGGCCGGAGCGGGCGATGCGCTACAACGGCTTCCTCGCCGCCGACATCTCGGGCGGTGCTGCGCCGGGGTACTCCTCGGGGCAGGCGCAGGCGGCGGTCGACCGCATCGCGGCGGAGACCCTGCCGAAGGGCTTCACCTACGAGTGGACCGACCTCACCTACCAGCAGATCATCGCGGGCAACACCGCCACTTTGGTGTTCGCCCTCGCCATCCTGCTGGTGTTCCTGGTGCTGGCGGCGCAGTACGAAAGCCTGACGCTCCCCATCGCGATCATCCTGATCGTGCCGATGGGCCTGCTCGCGGCGATGGCCGGGGTGTGGCTGACCAAGGGCGACAACAACATCTTCACCCAGATCGGCCTGATCGTCCTCGTCGGCCTCTCGGCGAAGAACGCGATCCTGATCGTCGAGTTCGCGCGCGAGCTGGAACTCGGCGGCCAGAGCCCGCGCGAGGCGGCGATCGCCGCCGCCAAGCTCCGGCTGCGGCCGATCCTGATGACCTCGTTTGCGTTCATCATGGGCGTGGTGCCGTTGGTGATGGCCTCAGGCGCGGGCGCGGAAATGCGCCACGCCATGGGCGTCGCGGTGTTCTCGGGAATGATCGGCGTCACCGCGTTCGGCATCTTCCTCACGCCGGTGTTCTACGTGCTGATCCGGGCGCTCACCGGCAATCGGCCGCTTCGGGCGATGCACGCTCCCTCCGTGCACGTCGCACCACACGCGGCCGAATGAGCGCCGACCCCTTCACCCGCGACGGCGAGTCGCGGGTGAAGGGGACTTTCCCATTCCATCGAGATGTTCCCGGTTAGCGGGCGAAGCGCGGCCCCATGTCGGCGTCGACCACGGCGGGCTTGGAACTATCCACCGGCTGGTCCCAGCCGCCGCCCAGCGCCTTCGCCAGGGCGACGTAGTCGGTGATCACCGCGACCTCGCTTTCGAGCAGCGACTGCTCGGCGGTGTAGAGGGTGCGGTCGGCGTCGAGGACGTCGAGGAAGGCGGAGGAGCCGTTGTCGTAGAGCAGCCGCGACAGCCGCGCCGCCTCGCGCGAATGCGCCACCTGGGTGGCGAGGCGCTCGCGGCGGATGCGTTCCTGGTTGAGGTTGACCGAGGCGTTTTCCACGTCTTCGAGCGCGGTCAGCACCGCCGAACGATAGGCGATGAAATTCTGGTCGCGCTGCGCCTGCGCGAGTTCCACCCCGGCTTCGAGCGCGCCGCCCCGGAAGATCGGCACGGTGATGCTCGGGCCGAACGACCAGCCGAGGCTCGAGTGCTTGCCGAGGTCGCCGAACTGGGCGCCGTACGTGGCGATGCTGCCGGTGAGGCTGATGCTGGGATAGCGCGCCGCCTCCGCCGCGCCGATGCGCGCGGTGGATTGGGCAAGGCTACGCTCGGCGGCGCGGACGTCGGGGCGGTTGGAGAGCACCTGCGCCGGGGCGCTGCGCGGCGGGTCCTGGGCCAACGCCGGAAGCTCGGCGGACTGCT
>LUYR01000207.1 GCA_001603335.1 Rhodospirillales bacterium Alpha_05
GCCTGCTGGCGCCGCTCAAGGTCGCCTACACGCCGCTCGGCATCGTCGTCGCCCTCGCCTTCGTCGGCCTGCCGTTCGTGGTGCGGACGGTGCAGCCGGTGCTGGGCTCGCTCGACGCCGAAGCCGAGGAAGCCGCCGCCACCTTGGGCGCCACCCGCTGGCAGAGCTTCCTCCGCGTCGTGCTGCCGGTGATCGGCCCGGCGATCCTCACCGGCTTCGGCCTCGCGCTGGCGCGCGGCATCGGCGAATACGGCTCGGTGATCTTCATCGCCGGAAATCTGCCGATGGTCTCGGAAATCGCGCCGCTGCTGATCGCGATCCGGCTGGAGGAGTACAACGACGCGGCGGCGGCGGTGATCGCGCTGCTGATGCTGCTCGCCGCGTTCGTCCTGTTGCTCGCGATCAACCTGCTACAGGCGTGGCAACGGCGGAGGCTGGCGTCATGAGCCGCTGGATCGCACCGCGCGGCTCGCATCTGGTGAGCGAAGGCCCGCTCGCGCGCGCCGTGCTGCTCGGCCTCGGCCTGATGGTGATCGGGCTGTTTCTCCTGCTGCCGCTCGGCGTGGTGTTCGCCGAGGCGCTGGCCAACGGCTGGGGCACCTATCTCGAAGCCCTCTCCGACCCCGACGCCCAGGCGGCGATCCGCCTCACCCTGCTGGTCGCGGCGATCTCGGTGGTGGTCAACCTCGCCTTCGGCCTCGCGGCGGCATGGGCGGTGACCAAGTTCGACTTCCCCGGCAAGAGCCTGCTGGTGACGCTGATCGACCTACCGTTCTCGGTTTCGCCGGTGATCGTGGGATTGATCTACATCCTGCTTTTCGGCACGCACGGACTGATCGGGCCGTGGCTGGTGGCACACGACGTCGAGGTGATCTTCGCGGTGCCGGGGATCGTGCTCGCCACGGTGTTCGTCACCCTGCCGTTCGTCGCCCGCGAGCTGATCCCGACGATGGAAATCCTCGGCCGCGGCGACGAAGAGGTGGCGCGCACCCTCGGCGCTTCGGGCTGGCAGATCTTCTTCCGCGTCACGTTACCCAACGTCAAATGGGCGCTGCTCTACGGCGTGTTGCTCTGCAACGCGCGGGCGATGGGCGAGTTCGGCGCGGTCTCGGTGGTTTCCGGACACCTGCGCGGCCTCACCAACACCATGCCGCTGCACATCGAGATTCTCTACAACGAATACAACTTCGCCGCCGCCTTCGCGGTCGCGTCGCTCCTCGCGGTGATGGCGCTCGTCACCCTGGCGCTGAAGTCGTTGCTGGAGCGGGTTTCCGGCAGCGGGGAGGAGTAAAACCCATGCGGATCGACATCGTCGGCGCGAAAAAGACCTTCGCCGGAGCCGAGCGCCCCGCGATCAACGGCATCGACCTCGCGATAGCCGATGGAGAACTCGTCGCCCTGCTCGGCCCTTCAGGCTCGGGCAAGACCACGCTTTTGCGCACCATCGCGGGCCTGGAATCCCTCGAAGCCGGAGAAATCCGCTTCGACGGCGTGAACGTCGCGGGGCGCGACACCCGCGACCGCAACGTCGGCTTCGTCTTCCAGCATTACGCGCTGTTTCGCACCATGACGGTGTTGGAGAACGTCGGCTTCGGCCTCTCCGTCCGCCCGCGCGCCACCCGCCCGCCGAAATCCGAAATCGCCGCCCGCACCCGCGAACTGTTGCGCCTCGTCCACCTCGAGGACTTCGCCCTGCGCCACCCGGCGCAGCTCTCCGGCGGCCAGCGCCAGCGCGTCGCGCTCGCCCGCGCGCTTGCCATCGACCCGTCGGTGCTGCTGCTCGACGAACCCTTCGGCGCGCTCGACGCCAAGGTGCGCAAAGACCTGCGCCGCTGGCTGCGCGAACTCCACGACCGCACCGGCCACACCACGGTGTTCGTCACCCACGACCAGGAGGAAGCCCTCGAACTCGCCGACCGCGTCGCCGTGATCAACGCCGGCAGGGTCGAGCAAATCGCACCGCCCGCCGAGCTGTACGAGCACCCGGCAACGCCGTTCGTGTGTTCCTTCCTCGGCGCGGTCAATCGCATCGCGGCGGAGGTTTCGGGCGGGGAATGGCGGGTGGCAGGCGCGCCGATCGGCCTCGCCGCAGCGGGCGGCGACGGCCC
>LUYR01000208.1 GCA_001603335.1 Rhodospirillales bacterium Alpha_05
GCCCACCACGGCGCGCCGGCCGCGCACCGCATGGCCGCCGCGCAGGGTTTCGTCGGAGGCGGAAATCGCCCGCCGCGCCGCCAGCACGCCATAGACGATGACGAACACGCCGCCCACCGCCGCAAGCAGACGCGACAACGCCGGGTGCATGCTGAGCGCCATGCCCGCACCGGCAACGCCGAGGCCGATGAGCAACGCGTCGCACGCCGAGCACACCGCCGCGGTGGTCAGGGTATGGTCGCGTCGCAGCCCCTGGCCGAGGACGAAGGCGTTCTGCGCACCGATCGCGACGATCAGGCTCGCAGCCAGCATCAACCCTGCCACATAGGCGGAAATCATCGTGGACATCTGACCCTCCCAAACCACTGGCGGAAATTCGCTTGTTTCCGTCCGGTGGAGAAGATGGGCTCGCCATCGACATAAGTTGAGCGTAAAATTCTTTTCTTAAATTAATTTTCCTAATGGTGCGCGATGCTCGACTCCCGCTGTCTCGAAGCCCTTGCGGCGGTGATCCGCCTCGGCAGCTTCGAACGTGCCGCCGAATCCCTGGGCCTCACCCAATCGGCGGTTTCGCAACGGATCAAACGCCTCGAATCGCAATTCGGCGAACCCCTTCTGGTGCGCTCGAAGCCGGTCACCGCCACCGCGGCGGGCGACCGGGTGTTCCAATACATCCTCAATGCGCGGTTGATGGAGCGCGACCTGCGCGCCGACACCGGTGCGGCACCGCAGAGCTTCGAGCGCATCCGCCTCGCGATCAACGCCGACAGCCTCGCGACCTGGGCCGCCGATCTTCCGGCGCGGCTGTTCCGCCGCTTCGGCCTGCTCTCCGACCTCGTGCTCGAAGACGAAACCCGCACCCTCGACGTGCTGAAGTCGGGCCACGTGATCGCGAGCATCGGCACCCGCGCCGAACCGGTGCAGGGGCTGAAGTCCTACCGCCTCGGCGCGCTCTCCTACTTTCCCGTCGCCTCGCCCGCGTTCGTCGAGCGTTTCTTCCCCGAGGGGGTCACCGTCGCGGCGCTCAAGCGCGCGCCCGCGGTGATCTACGGCCGTCACGACGAACTCCACCACGATTTCCTTGAAAAGCACTACCGCATCGGACCGGGCGACTTCCCCTTCCACGTCCTACCCTCGTCGGAGGGGTTCGTCGTCGCGGCGCGGCAAGGCATCGCCTATGCGCTGTGCGCCGAGCCGCAGGTGCGCGACGCGATCGCCGAGGGCGCGCTGGTGCGAATCTCGCCGCATGGCGTGTCGCGCAGACTGGTGCTGCACCGCCGCGAACGGGGGCCGGAGGTCCTCGACGCGGTGGTTGCCGAAATCCGCGTGGCGGCGCAGATGCACCTCAATCCCGGCGCGAACGAGGGCTCGGCCAGCCCCGCCCATTAGGGCGGGATTTCTACCGGATCGGCTTTGAATCCCTCTTGTTCGGCGCCGGGGAACGTGGCAAACACGAAGGCACGTGCTTCCCGATTTCCGCACGGCGGGCATGCGGGAAGCGAATATCCATGAATGCGAGGACGCGCTGCGGCCGCCTCGCTGCGATCAGAAGGTACGAGACGATGGCGACTGGGACCGTGAAATGGTTCAACACCACCAAGGGCTTTGGCTTCATTCAGCCGGATGACGGCGGCAAGGACGCGTTCGTGCACATCTCGGCGGTCGAGCGCGCCGGCATGCGCACCCTCAACGACGGCCAGCGTCTCTCCTACGAGCTCGTTGCGGGCCGTGGCGGTCGCGAAGCCGCGGAAAACCTGGTGATCGAAGACTGAGCCACGGCCTCGCGGCTTCGGCATCCGGAAACGGGGGGCTTTTCGCTCCCCGTTTTTGTTTGCCCGGTGCGTGGGCAAACTTTCCCAAAAACTGCATAAAATTTCAACATCTGGTAGGTATTGCAAAAATGTAACGCATTATTTTGATGCGGAACAACCTGAGTTCCTGTACGTTGGGTATCAAGATTGGTTGTCGCCTCAAGGGAGTTCCGCCGATGCGGTCACCCGATAACGGGTCCTTCCGAGCACCTTTCCCCGCACGCGCCGACCGCCGCCGTGCCGCTCCCCACGACGCCAATTCCCCGGACCGCTTTTCAAACCTCCCGCGCTTCTGCCGGGAGGTTTTGCGTTTTCCGGTCGTTTCCCCAGCGCAGAGGATCGTAGCCAATGGGTAAACCGCAACGCAGCCGCAAGATCTCGCCGACCGCGATGCACGGGTTCGACAATGTGCAACCCCTGTCGCCGTCTGAGTCGTGCTGGAGCCCGCTCGACAACGACGCCAATCGCGATCAAAGCTTCCGCCGCCACGTGCGCCCGTATAACGAAAACCAGCGGCTGTTGATGGAAGCGATCGAGACGCACCCGATCACCTTGGCCCTCGGACCGGCGGGAACCGGCAAGACCTACCTCACCATCGCCGCCGCCTGCGAAGCCTTCGAGGAAGGCCGGATCGCGCGCATCCTGCTGTCGCGCCCGGCGGTCGAGGCGGGCGAAAACCTGGGCTTCCTCC
>LUYR01000209.1 GCA_001603335.1 Rhodospirillales bacterium Alpha_05
AGGCGCGCCACCTCGGCGGGATCGGAAACCAGGTGGACCGCGAGCGCGACCGGAAACGCGTCGGCGGGCCCCGCCGCACCCGGCACCGTGACCACGCCGACGCCGCGCACTTCCATCATCCCGGCGATGCTCGCGGGCGGCAGGGCATGGAGGATTTCGCCGTCGCGGCGCAGCTTGGTGCCGTCGTCGGCGATCAGGCGGGCGCCGTCGGCGATCAGGCGCAATGCGAGGTCCGACTTGCCGCTGCCGGGCGCGCCGAAGATCAACACCGCCCGCCCGTCGATGGCGACGGCGGAGGCATGTTCGACGATTTCGGCTTCGGCGTGGGTGTCGGTCATGCCGCCACCGTCGCGCGGCGCGGCCCCCCTGTCAATGGCCGTGCATCGACCGGTGCGGCACGCGGGAACCTTTGACGGAATTGCCGCGTTATCCCCGCAATCAGTTCACTCCCCGCCGTCCTGGCGCATCGTCCGCGCCGCCTAGCGGGCCGATAAAACCGAAAACGGAGAAACCATCATGGGCCTGTCCATCAAACCGCTTGCCGCCGCCCTTGCTCTCGGGTCGCTGTTCGTGTTCAGCGCGTGCGCGGAGACCAAGACCAGCGAAAGCACCGGCCAGTACCTCGACGACACCGGCATCACCAGCAAGGTGAAGGCGAAGATCCTCCAGGACGACCAGCTGAAGGTCCTGCAGATCGGCGTCTCGACCTACAAGGGCGTGGTGCAGCTCTCCGGCTTCGTCGACAACGCCGCGATGAAGGCGCGCGCCACCCAGGTGGTGAAGACCGTCGAAGGCGTGGAGAGCGTCGAGAACGACTTGGTGGTGAAGCCCTAAAGTCCCCCGCGGGCGGGCAATCCCCCCACCGTCCCCTCCGGTGTGCCCGTCCGCCCCCCTATCCCTTGATCTCCTGAACGGCCCGCGCGACTCCGCGCGGCCGTTTTTTTTTACGTCAGTAGGGATAGGGCGGCAGCAGCCGCGGGAAGCGGAGGATGAAGCGTGCGCCGGGCACGCCCTCGCCCTCGGTATCGGCACGGTTGACCACGCCGATCCAACCGCCGAGGCCCTGGACGATCTGCTTCGAGATCGCGAGGCCGAGGCCGGAGTGGGTACCGAACTTTTCCCCCGGCGGGCGCTCGGTGTAGAAGCGGTCGAAGATCGCTTCCTCCTTGCCCTCGGGAATGCCCGGCCCCTCGTCGTCGACCTCGACCACCACCACCGGCCCCGGCGGCGCGACGTCGGGGTAGCCGCGCAGGACGATCTCGCCGCCGGGCGGGCTGAAGGTCACGGCGTTGCGGATGAGGTTGCGGAACACCTGCACCAGACGCCCCTCCGAGCCCATAACCCAGAGGCCGTCGTCGCCGTGGAGGTCGAGGCGGAAGCGCACCGCGTCGGGCTCGCCGGACAGGCTCTCGACCTCGATCATCGCCGAGAGCATGGCGGCGAGGTTCAACGGCACCACCTGGGTCTTCATCAGTTCGGCATCGACGCGCGACATGTCGGCGACGTCGCTGATCAGGCGGTCGATGCGCTGCACGTCCTCGGCGATGATCAGCAGCAGGCGGCGGCGCGCGTCGGCGTCGTCGATGCGGCTGACGGTCTCCACCGCGCTGCGCATCGAGGTCAGCGGATTCTTGATTTCGTGGGCGACGTCGGCGGCGAAGCGCTCGGTCGCCTCGATGCGGTTCCACAGGGATTCGGTCATCTGCCCGAGCGCGACCGAGAGATCGCCGATCTCGTCGTTGCGGCGCGACAGGTTGGGGATCGCGTGGCGACCGCCGCGGCCGTCCTGCACCTGCGCCGCAGCGCGGGCGAGGCGGCGCACCGGGTGGACGATGGTGCCCGCCTGATACCAGGAGAGCAGAATGGTGACGCCCAGGGTCGAGAGGAACAGCCGCAGGATCGCCTTGCGCACCTGGAAGACGTTGGCGTCGACCGAATCGGTGGCGTCGTTGACCAGCACCGCGCCGACCACCTGCTTGTAGTATTGCACCGGCACCGCGACGCCCAGCACCTTGCCGTGCTCGCTGCGCCGCACCGCCTCGGCGGGCTCGCCGAAGCGCAACGCGGTTTCGAGCTCGTCGTAGGCGGCGAAGACGTCGATCGGCGATTCCTCGTAGGTCGCCATCTCGTTGCCGTCGGTGACGCGGCCGAGGAGGCGCACCACCGCGTCGTTGAACTTCCTCAGCAGCAGGTCGGCGGCGGGATAGAGGCGGATCGGCGGCAGGTCGGCGACCTCGACGACGCCGCCCGAAACGAACAGGTAGCGGCTGTCGGCGAGGAGGTCGCCGCGCGCGTCGAACAGGCGCAC
>LUYR01000210.1 GCA_001603335.1 Rhodospirillales bacterium Alpha_05
GCCGCCCGCTACCGCGCCCGCGCCGCAGCCGATCGCCGCACCGCCGCCCTTGTGGCGGCTGGAAGCGAGGATGCCGATCAGCGCCCCCGCGATGCAGCCCGCCAAAGCGCCCTCGCCCACCGTCTGGTTGAAGGTGTTGGCCTGCTCGCGCATCTTCTGCTCGGCAGGGGTGCGCGCGGTGTCGCCGGTGGTGGTGCAAGCGCCGAGCAGCAGCGCCATCGTCAGCGCCACCGCCTTGATCCCGAAATTCGCCATTTCGTCTCCTGGTGGCCCCCTTCAGGGAACCGCTTTCCAATCCTCGAGCCACTTCTGGCGGCTCACCTTCATCTCGCTACGATAAGTCAGGACATGCTTGAGGTGAAGCGTCACGAACGGCACCAGACCTTCCAGCCCCAAACCCTTCAGTTCGGTCGCGAGCAGATCCTTCTGTCGCTTCAGCGTATCCTCGCCGTAATCCTCGGCGGTGCGGATCACGGTGTCGGCGTAATAGCGCAAATTGTCGTCCATCACGCCCTGGTCGCGCTTCAGCGCCGCCTCGTAGTCCTTGGTGCGCTCCGCGTCCGGCGCGCGCTTCTTCTGCGATTCGGTCAGGCTCGCCAAAGTGTCGATGGCAAGGCCGTCGTCCTTCAGCTTGCGCCCGAGGAACGCACCCATCCTGAGCGCGGTCTTCGCGGCGCGGTCGCGCTGCTCGTCGCGCGCCGCGATGTTGGCGCGAAGATCGGCGCGAAGCTGCTCCAATCTCGTCTTCATTTCAGGTGTCGGCGCGGCTTTCGCAATCTGCTCCAGCTCCGCGATCGGGTCTTCCGCGCGCTTGCCCAAAGGCCCCGCGCTCGCCTCGGGGGCGGAGGCCGCGCCGAGCTTCGCCCACGCCGCCTGCACCGCCTGCAACTGCGCCGCCGTGCCCAGCACCGGAGCCGCCACCGCAACGCGGAAGCCGGTGGTCTTCGACCGCCTCGGCCCGTTGGCGTCGAAGTACGGCACCTCGGACCGCATCGCGGTGCGGACATCGGACTGCGCGGTGAGATAATTACCGCCGCGCACGGTAAAGCCGCCCGCCGCGCCCTGCTCGCGACCGAGCTTGTTCAAGTGAAACGGCGCGAACACGATCTCGTCCAAATTGCCGAGCATGTCGAACAGCCCGAGAGGATTGGGCTTCAACAGCCCGGTCAACTGCGGCTTGCCGTTCGCCGACTGCGTGCCCGCGAACCAGACGTACTTCGTCATTCCCTCCGGCATCGGAAACACCGGCTCGGCAAAGTCCGCATCCGCCACCGCCGCACCGCCGCGCGCCGCATACTCCCACTCGGTCTCGGTCGGCAGGCGCACGAATCCCACCTCGTCGCCATTCTTCGGCAACGCCTTCGCCGCGTTCTTCAGCAGCCAGGTCGAATACCGCTCGGAAAACCCGACCGCGTCGAACCACGCCACCCCGCCCTTCGCCAACCGCTTGCCCATGTTCGGCTGCGGGCACGCATCCTCCATCACCGCCGCATACTGCAGCTCGGTGACCTCGTACTTCGCCAGCCAATACTCCCGCGCGTTCGCGCCCCCCGGCAAACTCCCGGCAATCCACTCCCGCCGCGGCCCCTCGGCATACCCCCGCTCCGCCGACGGACTTCCCAACGTCACCGCCCGGTCGCCCAAAGCCCCCTCGGCCGGAACCGCCACCCGCCGAAACGCCATCGCCCCACCGCACGGCATCGGCAAGACCACATCATCCTGCATCGGCTGCGGATTGAAGAACTTCGCATCCCAGTCGGCTGCGAGCGCGGGCGAGGTCAGCGCCAAGAACAAGGCCAGGGCTCCGCCCT
>LUYR01000211.1 GCA_001603335.1 Rhodospirillales bacterium Alpha_05
CGGCAACATCGACCCGCGCCGCGTCGGCCAGGCGCGCGGCACGCTCACCGTCGTCGGCGTCGGCCCCGGCTCCGCCGCGTGGCGCTCGCCCGATGCCACCGCCGCGATCCGCAACGCGGACGCCGTGGTCGGCTACAAGCGCTACCTCAACCTCGTGTCCGACCTGATCGAGGGTAAGCCGCAGCACGTCTCCGGCATGACCCGCGAAGAAGTTCGCGTCACCAAGGCCCTCGACCTCGCCGCCGAAGGCCGCGACGTCGCCCTGGTGTGCTCGGGCGATCCGGGCATCTACGCCCTCGCGTCGCTCACCATGGAAATGCTCGACAAGGGCGACCACCGCCCCGACTGGCGGCGGATCGCGGTGCGCATCGTGCCCGGTATCACCGCCGCGCAGGGTGCCGCGTCGCTCGCGGGCGCGCCGATGGGCCACGACTTCTGCCTGATCTCGCTCTCCGACCTGCTGACGCCGTGGGAAACCATCGAGGCGCGCCTCAAGGCCGCCGCGCTCGGCGACTTCATCGTCGCGCTCTACAACCCGGTGTCGCGCCGCCGCCGCAGCCAGATCGAACGCGCACGCGACATCCTCCTCACCGGCCGCCCCGGCACCACCCCGGTGGTGATCGCGCGTAACGTCGGGCGCGAGGACCAGAGCGTCCAGGTGATCACCCTGGCCGAACTCACCCCGGACCACGCCGACATGCTCTCGATGGTCGTCATCGGCAACCAGACCACCCGCGCCTTCGACGTCGCCGGGCGTACCTGGGTCTACTCGCCGCGCGGCTATGCGAAGAAGCTGTCCTTCCTGAAGGACTAGAGGATCATGGAAGCGCCGCGCCTCAAGGCAGGAATGCTGGTGCGCGCGCTGATCCGCCAATGCATGAGCGCCAACCAGGCCGCCTACGTCACCCGCAAGGGTGACGATACCTCGGGCGCGGTCCTGATCAAGCGCGTCTCGCCCGGCTTCCTCTGCGTCGTCTTCCAAAGCGTGTTCGCCGACGACGGCCAACGCAAATGGATGCCGATGACCGGCAACGATCCGGTGCCGGAAGCCGACGCCGACGCCTTCGTCGCACGCCAAACCCGCTACGACGAAGACCTCTGGGTGGTCGAGGTGGAAGCGCCCGACTACTGGACGCCGGACGGGGTGTGAGAGGGACGCGGGCTCTGCCCGCACCCGCTAGGGGCCTTGGGCCCCTAGAACCCCGCTAGTTTTTCGCCGCGAAGCGGCAATCCGCCATCACGCCGCGTGACGGCTTTATCGCGCTACGCGCAAAAAACCAGAACTTACGGGGTCTGGGGCCCAAGGCCCCAGCGGGTCCAGGGCAGAGCCCTGGCCTTCCTTACGGCTTCGCCAGCGCCCATTTGCCGCCCATGCCGTCGCCGGTGGTGTCGCCGGGGTTCTGGTCCTGCACCCAGGTATAGAGCGGGCGTTCGCGGTAGGCCCACTGGCGCGCGCCGTCGTCGCGTTTGACGATGCTGAAGTCGCCCATGGGCTTGGCGTCGTCGGGGGCGAGGGCCGGGGGCCAGTTGGCGGAGCAGCCACCGATGCAGACGGATTGGTTGGGCGGGTCGGCGGAGAAGGTGTAGAGGCTCATGCGATCATGGTTCACCAGCACCTGGCCTTTGGCGCTGTCGCCGATGCCGATGCCTTCCGGCATGTCGAGGGCGTAGGCTACGGTGGCCGCGAAGCCGAGCATCGCGGCGAGCGCGACACCGAGCACAGAATCCCGCATCGGGCATCCTCCGAGATTGTGGCGGCTTTGCCGCAATTGAGACAGGAAGACTTGGTGTGGCGGATGGTTCCGCGCAATCCGCCGAATAGCTCAGCGGGCGGGGACGGCGTCGCCTTCGCGGGTGAGGTCGACGAAGTCGAGCCAGTCGCTGCCGTAGGTGCGCTCGTAGGCGGCACGGTGTTGCGCCGAGATCCCGGCGAAGCGGTCCGGCGACATCGCCTGGAGGCGGATCTTGCGCGGCAGGCGCTTCGAGAGGGTATCCCAGTAGGTGACGGCGAGCTGTGCGGCGGTGTCGGTGAAGTCGACGCCGATTTCGGTGAGCGCGGCGCGCTCTGCGTCGGTGAGGCTTTCCCAGAATTTGCGCGAGGCGACGACGAAGGTTGGCTCGTAGACGTGGCGGGTGAGGGTAATCACCGGGGCCTTGTCGCCGATGGGCAGGCGCAGGAGGGTGTCGAGGCGGCCGTCGAAGCTGTCGACGATGCCTTTTTCCATGGCTTCGGCGGCATCCTCCGGCGGGTACTTTTGCGGCACCGCGCCGAGCGAGCGCAGCAGGTCGCGCATCTTGCGCCCCTCGTTGACCAGGATCTTGCGCTGCGCCAGGTCATCGGGGGAGAGGATCGGCTTGTCGGCGCGAAGCTGGCGGAAGCCGTTCTCGTAGAGGCCGACGACGATCAGCTTCAGCGAGCCTTCGACGTGGGTACGGACTTCGTCTTCGAGACCGGCGTAGAGCGCGCGCTGAACGTGGTCGCGGTCGACGAACAGCCAGGGGAGGCGGAACAGCGACAGGCGCGGCACCTCGTCGATCAGGGCGTCGCCCATCACCGCGATGTCGATGCGGTCGGCGCGGATCTGGCCGAGGAGCTCGGCCTCGGGCGGGCAGACCGCGCCGGACTGCACGTCGAAGGTGAAGTGGCCGGGGAGCCGCTCCTCGATGCGCTTGGTGAGGAAGGTGATCTGGCGGGCTGAGAGGCTATCGGCGGCGCCGGGGACCCAGATCGCCACCGGGCGCGGTTGGGCAGCCTTGGCGGGTGTTGCGAGGCACCACGCCGCCAGCACTACGAGCAATATCCCCCGAGCCCCAAGCGAAACCATAGGACACAACCACCCGCGATCTCGTCGTACCCACCCGTTGCGGAGCGGAAACGAACCATACATGCCGCAGATTACTCGCTAAACCGCAGAACGCCAAGCTGTGCGCGACTCGGAAAGGCGAATTTCACCCAAGTTTGAAGGCGTCGCGCGTTCGCCTCAAGGTTGCGCGAGGCCAAGCAAGGTCTGCGGGTCGAGGCGGCGGTCGAGCCAACTCGCCCCCCAGTGCAGATGCGGCCCGGTGGCGCGCCCGGTCGCGCCCACCGCGCCGATCGCCTCGCC
>LUYR01000212.1 GCA_001603335.1 Rhodospirillales bacterium Alpha_05
ACTTAAAGGGGTCCGGGGCCCAAGGCCCCGGTGGGGCAGCAGGGGCGGAGCCCCGCACACTTAATTGAAAACAGAGGCGAATGTGATGGCTGAGAACACGGCATACGATCTGGTGGTGATCGGCGGCGGACCGGGCGGATACGTTTGTGCGATCCGCGCGGCGCAGTTGGGGATGAAGGTGGCGTGCGTCGAGAAGCGCGGCGCTTTGGGCGGCACCTGCCTCAACGTTGGGTGCATTCCGTCGAAGGTGCTGTTGCAGTCCTCGCACCACTATCATGTGGCGAAGGAAGAGCTGGCCGAGCATGGGGTGAAGGTTTCGGGCGTCGAGCTGGACCTTCCCACGATGATGGGCCGCAAGGACAAGGTGGTTGCCGACTTCACCAAGGGCGTCGAGTTCCTGTTCAAGAAGAACAAGGTGACCTACGTGAAGGGCGCGGCGGAGCTGACCGGCCCGAATTCGATCAAGGTCGACGGCAAGGACGAGATCACCGCGAAGACCATCGTAATCGCGACCGGCTCGGTTTCCGCGCCGCTGCCGGGCGTCGAAGTCGACGAGAAGACCGTGGTGTCCTCGACCGGCGCGCTGGCGCTCGAGACCGTTCCGGCGTCGATGGTGGTGATCGGCGCGGGCGTGATCGGGCTGGAGCTCGGCTCGGTGTGGGCGCGGCTCGGCGCCAAGGTCACCGTGGTCGAATTCCTCGACAAGGTGCTGCCGCCGTTCGACGACGAAGTCAGCAAGAACGCGCAGCGAATCTTCGAAAAGCAGGGCATCGCCTTCAAGCTCGGCCACAAGGTCACGGGCGTGAAGCCGGGCAAGTCGGGCGCCGCGGTGAGCATCGAGCCGGTCAAGGGCGGCGACGCGCTCGAGCTGGATGCCGAAGTGGTGCTGGTGGCGATCGGCCGCCGTCCGTACACCGAGGGCCTGGGGCTCGAGGCCGCGGGCGTGCGCATCGACCCGAAGGGCTTCATCCCGGTGGACGCCCACTGCCGCACCAACGTGCCGTCGGTTTATGCGATCGGCGACGTGATCGGCGGCCTGATGCTGGCGCACAAGGCCGAGGAAGAGGGCGTTGCGGTGGCCGAGGTTCTCGCCGGTCAGGCCGGGCATGTGAACCATGCGGTGATCCCGTCGGTGGTCTACACCCACCCCGAGATCGCGAGCGTCGGCAAGACCGAGCAGCAGCTGAAGGCGGAGGGCATCGCCTACTCCGTCGGCAAGTTCCCGTTCCTCGCCAATTCCCGCGCCAAGGCGACCGGCGATTCCCAGGGCTTCGTCAAGATTCTCGCCGACAAGCGCACCGACAAGGTTCTCGGCGCGCACCTGATCGGCGCGGGCGCGGGCGAACTGGTGGCGGAAATCGCCCTGGCGATGGAGTTCTCGAGCTCGGCGGAAGACATCGCGCGCACCTGCCACGCCCATCCGTCGCTCGCCGAAGCGGTGAAGGAAGCGGCGATGGACGTCGCCAAGCGCGCCATCCACATCTGATCGGCGCAACCGCGCAAAAAAGAAGGCCGGGAGCGATCCCGGCCTTTTTTGCGTTTAGCGGCGGATGCCGACGAGGAAGTCGCTGACTTCGCGGTCGAGCATCTGCGCCGCCTCGCGCAAGGTGTTGGCGGAGGCGAGCACTTCGGAGGCCATGGTTTCGGTCTCGCGGGCGATGTTCGCCACCACCGCGACGTTCTCCGACGCCTTCTGGGTGCCGATCGCGACTTCGTTGACGCTGCGGGCGATCTCCTGTGTCGCCGCGCCCTGTTCCTCGACGGCGGCGGCCACCGCCGAGGAGACTTCGCTCACCTCCGCGATGGTGCTGGTGATGTCGTTGATCGCGTTCACGGTCTTGCCGGTCTCGCCCTGGATCGCGCGGATTTGCGACGAGATTTCCTCGGTGGCGTGGCCGGTCTGCTGCGCCAGCGCCTTGACCTCGCCGGCGACCACGGCGAAGCCCTTGCCCGCCTCACCGGCGCGGGTCGCCTCGATGGTGGCGTTCAACGCGAGCATGTTGGTCTTGCCCGCGACCTCGGTGATCAGTTGCACGATTTCGCCGATGCGGTCGGCGGAGCGCGAGAGATTGGCGACGGTGGTGCGGGTGCTTTGCGCCTGTTCTCGCGCGGTACGGCTGATCTTGGCGGTGTTGGCGACCTGGCGCGAGATCTCGGTTTCCGCGGCGGCGAGTTCGTGGGTGGCGGCGGCGACGGAGTCGACGTTGCGCCGCACCTCTTCCGCCTGGTCCTGCACCGCTTGGCTGCGCTGTCGGGTGATGTCGGCGTTGGTCGAGAGCACCTGGGCGCTGTCCGCGAGCAAGGCCGAGGCCTTGCCGACGTCGGCGACGATGCTGTGCACGCGGGATTCGAGGGTATCGGCGAGGGTGTGGAGATCGGCCTTCGCGCGTGCGGTGCTGCGGCGGTCGATCTCGATCTTCTCCTGCTCGGCGTAGCCGAGCAGCCCTTGCATCGCGCGCAGCATCCGCCCCGGATGGACGAACTCCTTGGTCGGCTCCTCGCCGATCACGTGGGTTTCGTCCCGCCGTGCGATGGCGGAGAAGTGGGCGCTCATCCGCCCCATCGGCAACACCACGATGCGCCGCACCCGCTTCGCGATCAGCGTCGCGCAGACGATCCCGAACAGCAGCAGCGCGCCGACGAGACCGAGCGAAAGCTCGAAGTTGCGTTGCGCCTTGTCGTACTCCGCCTTCGCGACTTCGCGCTGGAGCGAGATCAGCTTGAAGTTCGTCGCCGCGGCTTCGAGCAGCAACGGCCGGGCCTTGGCCTCGATGTGGTGGGCGAGGGCGATGGCCTCTCGCGCCTCGACGAGCTTGACCCCCTGCGCGAGGCCTTCGGCCACATACCGGGCGCGCTGGGTTTCGAACGCCTTGGCAAGCTCGACTTCCTCGGGGGTGAACTCGGAAGCCCGATACTCGGCCCAGGTCTTGTCGATGGCGACGCGGTTGGCGGCGAGCGCATCGAGCATCGCCTTGGTGTCCGTGTCGCGTCCCGCCGTGAGTGCGGCTTCCGCGCGGATCAGGGCGTCGAGGTTGGCGCGCATCCGGCTGTCGATATCGGAGAGCTGGGCTGAGGGGATGACGCGGTTGAAATAGATGGTTCCGAGGGATCGGTCGGCAAAATACAGAGCCCCCAATCCGACCCCGGCGATCGCGAGGAATGCGGCGATGGTGACGAAGATTTGCAGGCTGAGCATCCCGCCGACGCTGCGCCAGATCCGATCCCAAACCGGCGGCGGACGCCTGACCCGGCCGCAATCGACGATCAGCCCTTCGCGGTTGCCTTCGCGAATCGCCTTGTACGCGCGTTCGGCGGCGTCGACGTCGGCGCGCGAGGGCTTGGAGCGGACCGAGACGTACCCGGCCAGCTTGCCGTTTTCGATCACCGGCATCACGTCGGCGCGGACCCAGTAGTGGTCGCCGCTCTTGGTGCGGTTCTTCACCATGCCGCGCCACGGGTTTCCGGCTTTCAGGTGCCCCCACATGTCGGCGAAGGCTTCCTTCGGCATGTCCGGGTGGCGGACGATGTTGTGGGGCGCGCCGGTCAGTTCCTCTTCGGAAAAGCCGCTGATGGCGATGAAGGCCGCGTTGACGAAGGTGATACGGCCGCCGGGATCGGTGCGGGAGACCAGTTTGACGTTATCGGGAAATTCGACTTCACGCTGAGTGACCGGGCCGTTATCACGCATTGGGCGCCATCCTGACACTTGGTGTTACGCGCATCAGTATATGTGTTCGCGTGAAACGAGCACACGGAAAACGACCATAATCACAATCATTCTCGTCGGGAGGTTATTGCGCCCCGCGGCTAGTCCGTCGCCTTGCGGTCGCGCGGGTGGGCCGCGCCGTGTACCGCCTTGAGCTTCGCGGCGTCGACCTTGGTGTAGCGCTGCGTGGCGGCGAGGGAGGCGTGACCGAGGAGTTCCTGGATCGTGCGCAAGTCGCCCCCGGCTTCGAGGAGGTGGGTGGCGAAGCTGTGGCGCAGCGCATGCGGCGTCGCGGTGGGAGGCAGGCCGAGGGCGTCGCGCAGCAGGCGCATCTGGCGTTGCAGCACGCCGGGATTGAGGCGTTCGCCGCGCGCGCCGACGAACAGCGGGTCGTCGCCGCGGCCCTTGAACGGGCAGGCGGCGAGGTAGTCGGCGATCGCGCTTTCGATCACCGGCAGAACCGGCACGATCCGGGTCTTGTTTCCCTTTCCGGTGACCCTGAGGGTACCGCCATCGGGCAAATCGGCGAGATTGAGGCCGAGCGCCTCGCCGATGCGCAGCCCGGCGCCGTACATCAGCAGCAGCAGCGCGGTGTCGCGCTTGCTCATTCGCAACACTAATGCTTGGCGTATCC
>LUYR01000213.1 GCA_001603335.1 Rhodospirillales bacterium Alpha_05
GATGCTCCCCCGCCACCACGGGCAGACCCCATGCGGCCGAAACGCTTCCTCTCCTGGATCGGACTGAAAAGCCTGCGCTGGCTGGCGCGGCGCAAGGTGCGCAGCAGCGAGCCGATGATGATCCTGCTGTGCGCGCCGCTCGGCGTGATCGTCGGCCTGGTGGTGGTGGCGCTGCATGAAGTCGTCTCGTGGTTGCACGTCGTCAACTTCGGCCTGCCGGAAGACGCGAGCCTGAGCGCCGGGCGCGGCATCGACCCGTTGCGCCTGCTGATCGTGCCCGCGCTCGGCGGCGCGGCGCTGGCGCTGCTGGCGCTGGCCGGGCGCTACTTCCGGCCGCGCGAGATCGTCGATCCGGTGGAGGCCAACGCGCTCTACGGCGGGCGGATGTCGATCGTGGATTCGCTCCGCCTCGCCGCCGCCACCGTGGTCTCCAACGCCGCCGGGGCGTCGCTGGGGATGGAGGCGGCGTACAGCCAGATGGGGGCGGGGGTGTTCTCCTCTCTCGGCCAGTGGTTCAACCTGCGCCGCGCCGACTTGCGGATTTTCGTCGCCGCCGGAGCCGCCGCCGCGATCGCCGCCGCGTTCAACGCGCCCCTCGCCGGGGCGTTCTACGCCTACGAGCTGGTGCTCGGCAGCTATACGCCCGCCGCCCTGGCGCAGGTCGCGGTGGCCTCCCTCGCGGGCACGCTCACGGTGCGCACCACGCTCGGCGTCGCGCCGATCTTCCTCGTCCACACCCAGCCGGTGACGGTGCTCGCCTGGGACTACCCGCTGTTCGCCCTGATCGGCATCGCGGCGGCGGCGATCGGCATCGCGACGATGCGCGCCGCCACCACCTGCGAACAGGCGCTCCGGCGGCTCTCGGTGCCGCGCTGGCTCGGGCCGATCGTCGGCGGCGTGCTGATCAGCGGCATCGCCATCGGCTATCCGCAGGTGCTCGGCAGCGGCCACGGCGCGATCCAGGCGCTGTTCGACGAATCGCCGCTGTTCCTGCCCTTGCTGTTCGTGCTGGTGGCGAAGATGCTCGCCTCGGCGATCTCGATCGGCTGCGGCTTCCGTGGCGGGCTGTTCAGCTCCTCGCTCTATCTCGGCTGCCTGTTCGGCGCGGCGGTGTCGCAGGGGATCGCCGCGTTCGGGCCGTGGTTCGCCTCGCAGCACATGATCTTCGTGATGGTGGGGATGGGGGCGGTGGCGGCCTCGATCGTCGGCGCGCCGGTGACCATGGTGCTGCTGGTGCTCGAAGTCACCGGCGACTTCAGCGTTGCCCTCGCGGTGCTCGCCGGGGTGGTGATGGCGGCGACCGTCACCCGCTTCACCTTCGGCTATTCGTTCTCGACCTGGCGCTTCCACCAGCGCGGCAAGCTGATCCGCACGCCGCACGACATCGGTTGGATCGGCGACCTCACCGTCGGGCGGATGGCGCGCCGCGACGCCAAGACCGTGGCGCAGAACCTGCCGCTGTTGCGCCTGCGCGAGCGGATCCCGCTCGGCAGCCGCACCCGCGCCTTCGCCGTCGACGCCGTTGGGCGCTATGTCGGGGTGATCGACATTTCGGTGGCGCACGACCCGGACCTCGACGCCGCCGCCGCCGGTCTGGTGGCGGGCGACCTCGCCACCCACCGTGGCCATTACCTGCTGCCGGGAATGAACATCCAGGAAGCCCTGGCGCGCTTCGAAAAGGCCGAGCTCGAAACCCTGCCGGTGCTCTCCGATGCCGAGGATCGCCGCATCGAGGGCTACCTCACCGAGGCCTACGCCCTGCGCCGCTACACCACCGAAATGGAGCGCCAGCGCAAGGCGGAGATGGGCGTTTCCGTGCCGGAAACGCCCTGAGCCGTCAGTAGCCCGCCGCCGCGCCCGCCGGGCGTCGGGCGTCGTTCGCGCCATAGAGGAAGCCCGCGCGCACCCGGCCGGAGTGGGCGGAATCGCCGCCCGACGAGGCTGCGTCCTTGCCTTCGGCGGAGCCGCCGACCTCGATCAACTCCGCCGCGCCCCAGGGCTTCTGCTCGACGAGCTTGTAGCCCATCTCGGTGAGCAGCTTGATGGTGTCGGGGGAGAGGCCGTAGGTCTCGTAGTAGATCTGGTCGGGCAGCCACTGGTGATGGATGCGGGGCGCATCCACCGCTTCCTGCGGCGCCATGCCGTAGTCGATCACGTTCATGATCGTCTCGAGCACGATGGTGATGATCCGCGAGCCGCCGGGCGAGCCCAGCACCAGCACGGTCTTGCCGTCCTTGGTCACCAGCGTCGGCGACATCGAGGAGAGCGGCCGCTTGCCGGGTTCGATCTTGTTCGCCGCGCCCTGGACCAGGCCGTAGAGGTTCTTCACCCCGGGCTTCGACGTGAAGTCGTCCATCTCGTCGTTGAGGAAGAAGCCGGTGCCGGGGGCGATCACCGCCGCGCCGAAGCTGCCGTTGATGGTGTAGGTGACCGAGACCGCGTTGCCCTCCTTGTCGACCACCGAATAGTGGGTGGTTTCGGTCTTTTCGTGCGGCTCGGTTCCGGGCTGGACTTCCGCCGACGGCGTGGCGCGGTTGGGCTGGATCTTCTCGCGGATCTTGGCGGCGTAGTCCTTGGAGAGCAGGCGGTCGAGCGGATTGTTCACGAACGCCGGGTCGCCGAGGTAGGTGTTGCGGTCCATGAACGCGTGGCGCATCGCCTCGGCCATCACGTGCACCGATTCCGCCGAGCGGAAGCCCATGCCCTTGATGTCGTAGCCTTCCAACACGTTGAGAATCTGGCAGATCGTGGTGCCGCCGGAGGAGGGCGGCGGCGCGGAGGCGAGGTCGTAGCCGCGGTACGAGCAGGTGAGGGGCTTGGTCTCGGTGACGGTGTAGTCGGCGAAGTCCTTCTCGGTGAGGATGCCGCCGTTCTTCGCGCTCGCCGCCGCGACCGCCTTCGCCACCGAGCCTTTATAGAACCCGTCCGGTCCGTGCTTGGAGACCAATTCGAGGGTGTGGGCGAGGTCCTTCTGCACCAGGCGATCGCCGGGCTGGAAGGGCGTGCCGTCCGGGCGGAGGAAGATCTTGGCGGCTTCCGGGTCCTTGGCGATCTGCGCGGCCTTGGTGTCGAGGATGTCGGTGTCGGCGCGGGTGAGGACGAATCCCTCGCGCGCCAGCTTGATCGCCGGGGCCATCACGTCGGCGCGGCTGCGGCTGCCGTAGTGCGCCAGCGCGCGCTCCATCCCCATCACCGTGCCCGGCACCCCGGCGGCGAGGTAGCCGAAGATGCTCAGGTCCTTGACCACGTTGCCGTCGGCGTCGAGGTACATCTTCTCGCTCGCGGCGGCGGGCGCGGTCTCGCGGAAGTTGATGAACACGTCGTGCGGCCCTTTCGAGCCGTTGGCGATGTGGATGGTCATGAAGCCGCCGCCGCCGATGTTGCCGCAGCACGGGTTGACCACCGCGAGCGCGTAGCCCACCGCCACCGCTGCGTCGATGGCGTTGCCGCCCTTTTCGAGGATCGCCAGCCCCGCCTCGGAGGCGAGGCGCTGGGAGGAGACCACCATCCCGTTCCGCGCTTCCACCGCGGG
>LUYR01000214.1 GCA_001603335.1 Rhodospirillales bacterium Alpha_05
AAGATCATCGCTACCGCGCGATGGCTGATTGCGCTTCGCGCGAAAACTAAAGGGATCCAAGGGCCCAAGGCCCTTGGCGGGTGTGGGCAGAGCCCACAAGCCTTCCTTCCACCACCGGAGACGCCGCGATGACCGACGCCCCTGCCGACATGGACGCGCTGCGCGCCGCGATCGACGACCTGGACCGGCGGATCGTGCCGTTGTTGGCGGAGCGCACCGCGCGGGTACGGAGCGCGGCGGCATTCAAGCCGACGCGGGAAGCGGTAGTGGTGCCGTGGCGGATCGAGGACGTGGTGGCGAAGGCTGCCGCGCATGCGAAAGCGGCGGGAGCCGATCCCGCCGCGATTGCTTTGATGTACCGCGCGATCGTGGACATTTCGATCGGCGAGGAGGCGAAGGCGTGGGACGCCTTACACCCGCGTGCCGCCGACCGTGATGCCGTCGATGCGTAGGGTCGGCTGACCGACGCCGACCGGCACGCCCTGGCCTTCCTTGCCGCAGGTGCCGACGCCGTGGTCGAGGGCCATGTCGTTGCCCACCGCCGAGACGCGGGTAAGCACGTCGGGGCCGTGGCCGATCAGCATCGCACCTTTCACCGGCGCGCCGATCTTGCCGTCTTCGATCAGGTAGGCTTCCGACGCCGAGAACACGAACTTGCCCGAGGTGATGTCGACCTGTCCGCCGCCGAAGTTGACGGCGTAGAGGCCGTTCTTCACGCCCTTGAGGATTTCCGCCGGGTCCTGGCCGCCGCCCATCATCACGGTGTTGGTCATGCGCGGCATCGGCGCGTGGGCGTGGCTTTCGCGGCGACCGTTGCCGGTGGCGGCGACGCCCATCAGGCGGGCGTTCATCCGGTCCTGCATGTAGCCTTTGAGGATACCGTCCTCGATCAGCACGGTGCGCTGCGAGGGGGTGCCTTCGTCGTCGATGGAGAGCGAGCCGCGCCGGTCGGCGATGGTGCCGTCGTCGACCACGGTGACACCCTTGGCCGCGACGCGCTCGCCGATCTTGCCCGCGAAGGCCGAGGTGCCCTTGCGGTTGAAGTCGCCTTCGAGTCCATGGCCGATGGCTTCGTGCAGCAGAATGCCGGGCCAGCCGGGGCCGAGAACGACGGTCATTTCGCCCGCCGGGGCGTCGATCGAGGCGAGGTTCACTTCCGCCTGCCGCACCGCCTCGTCCACCGCGGTCTTCCAGGCGTCGGGGGTGACGAAGCGGGCATAGGATTCGCGCCCGCCGCAGCCGAACGAGCCGGTCTCGCGGCGCCCGTTACGCTCCATCATCACAGAGACGTTGACCCGCACCAGCGGCCGGACGTCGAAGGCGAGCGAGCCATCGGCGCGCAGCACCGCCACCGCCTGCCACGAGGCGGCGAGCGAGGCCATCACCTGCTTCACCGCCGGATCCTTGGCGCGGGCGTAGGCGTCGATCGCTTTCAGGATTTCCACCTTCTCGGCGAACTCGCGGTCTTCGACCGGGTTGATCTCGGCGTAGAGGTGGCGGTTGGTCTTGGGCGGCGCGACCTGGAGGCTGCCCGAATGGCCGCCCCGCGCCGCCTGCACCGTGGCGGCGGCGCGCTTCAGCAGCGCCTCGTCGAAGCCTTCCGCGTGGGCGTAGCCGGTGGCCTCGCCCGCGACCGAGCGCAGGCCGAAGCCGTGGCCGCTGTTGTAGCTCGCGGTCTTGACCACGCCGTCGTCCAGCGCGATCGCCTCGGAGCGGCGGGATTCGAGGAACAGCTCGCCGTCGTCGCAGCCTTCGAGCGCGCCCGCGACGATCGCCGCGGCCTTCGCCGAATCGAGCCCGGCGGGCGCGAAAAACAGCTCGTCGGGGGTGGCGGAAAGGGCTCTGGCGTCGGGCATCAAATCACTCCTGCACTACAAAATCGGGGGGCTCGAACCGCGAATTTTATGC
>LUYR01000215.1 GCA_001603335.1 Rhodospirillales bacterium Alpha_05
CGCTGCCCTGGACCCGCAAAGGGGCTTGGCCCCTTTGATCCCATAAGTTCTGTTTTTGCGCGTAGCGCCAATCCACCCGTCCTCGATGCAGGGCGGGTGGATTGCGCTTACGCGCGAAAAACTAAGGGGGTCCGGGCCCCGCGGCCCCGGCAGGGTCCAGGGGCAGAGCCCCTGGCCTTCCGCGTCAGAGCCAGTTCGGCAGGGTTTCGAGCGCGACCATTTCGTCGTAGCTCGGGCGGCGGCGGGTGACGCAGCGTTTGTCGCCGTTGACCAGGACTTCCGGCACCAGCGGGCGGCCGTTGTAGGTGGAGGACATCGCCGCGCCGTAGGCTCCGGCGGAGCAGAAGGCGATGAGGTCGCCCGCGTGCATCGGCGGCAGGTCGACGGCGCGGTCGAAGGTGTCGCCGGTTTCGCAGATCGGGCCGACCACGTCCATCGGCGCGCGGGCGGCGTCGGGGGCGGGTTCGGCGACGGTGAGGATGTCGTGGTGGGCGCTGTACATCGCCGGGCGGATCAGGTCGTTCATCCCGGCGTCGACGACGAGGAAGGTCTTGGTGCCGGTGTCCTTGACGTAGATCACCTTGGAGACCAGCACGCCCGCGTTGCCGACGAGCATGCGGCCGGGTTCGAAGGTGAGTTCGCAGCCGAGGTGGCCGACGGTGTCCTGGACCATCGCCGCGTAGTCGGCGGGCGAGGGGGGCACGGTGTCGGCGGTATAGGGGATGCCGAGGCCGCCGCCCATGTCGAGGTGCTCGACCGGCACGCCCGCCTCGCGCAGCGCCGCGACGAGGCCCGCGAGCTTGGTGAAGGCGGCGCGGAAGGGTTCGAGCTCGGTGAGTTGCGAGCCGATGTGGACGGCGAGGCCGCGGAAGTGGATCCCCGGCAGGGTGTGGGCGCGGCGGCAGACGTCGAGTGCGTCGACGAAGGCGATGCCGAACTTGTGTTCCGCGCCGCCGGTCGAGATTTTTTCGTGGGTGTGGGCGTCAACGTCGGGGTTGACGCGGATCGCGATCGGCGCGGTCTTGCCCATGCGCTGCGCGAGCGCGCTCAAGGCTTCGAGTTCGGGGATGGACTCGACGTTGATCTGGCGGATGCCCGAGACCAGGGCGAAGGAGAGTTCGCGCTCGGTCTTGCCGACGCCGGAGAAGACGATCTTCGACGCCGGGATTCCGGCGCGGAGCGCGAGGCGGAGTTCGCCCTCGCTCACCACGTCCGCGCCCGCGCCACGCTGGCCGAGGGTTTTCAGCACCGCGAGGCTGGCGTTGGACTTCACCGCGAAGCACACCGTCGCCGGGGCGACGGCTGCGGCCAGCACGTCGTAGTGCCGCGCCAGGGTGGCGGTGGAGTAGCAGTAGAACGGCGTGCCGACTTCCGCCGCGATGGCGGCGAGCGAGACGTCCTCGGCGAACAGGGTGCCGTCGCGGTAGGCGAAGTGGTGCATCGGTTCGGTCCCCTAGCGGGTCGGATAGGTGGTAGGATAGTTGCCGCCGGGGACTTTCTCGGGGTCGCCCTTCTTGCCGCAGGCGCCGAGGGCGGCGACGACGGCGAGGGCGATCAGCAGGGCGGGCAAGCGGCGCATGGCGGGTTCCTGGTTCATCAAAGGGCGAAGCGCTGGCGGGCTTCGGCGCACTGGCGGCGGACCTGCTCGGGCGCGGTGCCGCCGTAGCTGACGCGGCTGGCGGCGGAGGCTTCGACGGTGAGCACGGTGTAGACGTCGGCGGTGATGCGCGGCTCGATCGCCTGCATCGCCTCGAGCGGCAGGGCGGCGAGGTCGCAGCCTTGGGCTTCGGCGGCCTTGACCACCGCGCCGGTGACGTGGTGGGCGTCGCGGAAGGGCATGCCGAGCACCCGCACCAGCCAGTCGGCGATGTCGGTGGCGGTGGAGAACGCCTGTCCGGCGGCGGCCTTGCAACGTTCGGTGTTGACGGTGAGTTCGGCGATCATGCCGGTCATCGCGGCGAGGCAGAGGGCGAGGGTGTCGAAGGCGTCGAAGGTCGGCTCCTTGTCGTCCTGCATGTCCTTGGAGTACGCGAGCGGCAGGCCCTTCATCACGATCAGGAGCGCGTTCAAATCGGCGATCAGGCGTCCGGCCTTGGCTCGGCAGAGTTCGGCGGCGTCGGGGTTGCGCTTCTGCGGCATGATCGAGCTGCCGGTGGAGAAGGAATCCGGCAGGCGGACGAAGCCGAACGGCGCGGAGGTCCAGATCACCAGTTCCTCGGCGATGCGCGAGAGGTGCACGCCGATGATGCTGAGTGCTGCCATCGCCTCGAGCGCGAAGTCGCGGTCGGAGACGGAATCGAGCGAGTTGCGGGTCGGGCCTTCGAAGCCCAAGGCCTTCGCGGTGTGGAAGCGGTCGATCGGGAACGAGGTTCCGGCAAGCGCCGCCGCGCCGAGGGGGCATTCGTTCATCCGCGCGCGGGCGTCTTTCAGGCGGCTGCGGTCGCGGCCGAACATCTCGACGTAGGCGAGCATGTGGTGGCCGAAGGTCACCGGCTGCGCGGTCTGGAGGTGGGTGAAGCCCGGCATCACCGTGTCGGCGTGCGCCTCGGCCTGCGCCAGGAGCGCGGCCTGGAGTCCGGCGAGGCCGACATCGGCGGAGTCGAGGGCGTCGCGCACCCAGAGGCGGAAGTCGGTGGCGACCTGGTCGTTGCGCGAGCGGGCGGTGTGCAGGCGACCGGCGGGCTCGCCGATCATTTCCTTCAGCCGCGCTTCGACATTCATGTGAATGTCCTCGTAGGCGACGCGGAAGGGGAAGCTGCCGTTTTCGATTTCCCAGAGGATCGCGTCCAAGCCGGAAGTGATGGCGTTTGCGTCGTCTTCGGATATGATGCCGCTCGCCGCCAGCATCGCGCAGTGCGCCTTCGATCCCGCGATGTCCTGTCGGTACAGACGTTTATCGAAGCCGATCGACGCGTTGATCTCTTGCATCACGGCGGCGGGGCCGGAGGCGAAGCGCCCGCCCCAGATGCTGCTCGGGGTCGCGGGTTCGGAAGACTGGCTCATGAAAACGTCTCTTTGATGTTCGGCAAACTCTAATGGATCGGCGCTTAAGGGACTACCGACGATGGACACCGAGCCTTCCACGCCGCCGGAGAATCCGCAAGACGAAATCCCCGAGGTCGACCGCCGTACGCTGATCAAGGCCGTCGCCACCGCGATCGGGTGTCTCGTCCTTTTCGGTTTGATCTTCTTAGCGATCAGGAGCCAGTTTGCAAGCTCCGATGCGGATGAGTACGCGACCGTCGCCGCCGCGCGCCGCCACGTCGTCGCGTTCAACGTCGCCCGCCC
>LUYR01000216.1 GCA_001603335.1 Rhodospirillales bacterium Alpha_05
CGTGGATTGAGGAGAAGCTTCCGGAGAGAAGATCCGGCGATCCGACGACGATTGCGAGCGCCCGGGCGCGCGAGACGGCCACGTTGAGCCGGTCGGGGCTGCACAGAAACTCCATCCCTCTCGGCGACTCCTCCCGCGACGAGGAGCACATGGAGAGGATCGCGACGGGAGCCTCTCTCCCCTGAAAGCGGTCAACGCTGCCGACCGACGCCCCGTGCCCGAGCCTCCGCCGGAGTTTCGCGACCTGAAGATTGTAGGGGGCCACGAAGAGGATATCCTCCATCTTCATCGCATGCTCCTCCCCCTGCGTGTCGATATAGACGCAGCGAAGGAGGTCGTTCGCAACCGACGCGATTGTTTCTACCTCCTCGTCGCTGGACCGTCCGTTTCCGCTGTGCTCCACCGGAATGAAGATCAGGCCGGAGCCGCGCGATAGCCATTGAACAGGAGGTTCGCCGTGGTTCGGGCGTATCGCCTGACGCTCAAGCCCCTCCAGAGGCCGGAGTCTGCCTTCGTAGAACGCGTCGGAGACGAAGGTGCAGAGTTCGGGGTGCATTCGTCTGCTCTTCTCCAGAAAGACGCCCCGGTCCGGCGGAACCGCGGAGTGTTCCCCGAGGACGTGCTCAAGGCAGGAGAGGCCGCTCTTTCCGGGATGCGTCCCCTGCACGGGCTGGGCGAGCTGCATTTGGTCGCCCAGAAGGAAGAGCTTCGACGCCGAGGGGGCGCAGGCGACGGCGTTGGCCAGCGAGAACTGTCCGGCCTCGTCGATGAAGAGGCAGTCGAGCGTTCCCTCCATCTCGGGGCGGCAGAAGCCCCACGCCGTCGCTCCGAGGACGACGGGAGCCCCTTCCCGGATATGATCCGCCAGATCGACGTTGCCGCAGGGGAGAATTCGCCCGTTTGCGACGAGGGGCTCGTCCGCGCCGGCTCTCGCCTTGACCACGTCGGCGGAGGTCTCCCGCTCGTCCATCGCTTCGACGACGGCCGCGAGGAGGTTCATGATCGCCTTATGGCTGTTGGCGGTCACGCCGATTCGTTTTCCGGAGGCGGCGAAGTCGGCGATGATTCTGCTCGCCGTGAAGGTCTTTCCTGAACCTGGAGGGCCCTGCAGGGCGAGGACGGAATCGCCGAGATCGCGGGCGAGGCGGAGCACCCCCTCCAATCCCTCCTCCGGGCGGTAGAGAAAGGGGCGTCCGTCGGAGAGTCTCGGGGGCGCGGCGTCGAGAAGGTCGCGTAGCGCTCCGGAAGGCGGCGTCCCCTCCGCCCATCGCTGAGCGATTCCGTGGAGCGAGTCCTCTATCGTCTCGGCGCTGACGTATTCGTCCGGCACGAGGTCGAGGAGAGGAGGGAGCGGTTCGTTTTTCGCACCCAGACGCAGTTCGACGAAGCCGCGTTCGGTGTCCAGCGTGTGGACTTCGACGCTCAGCGGAGGGGTGGTGTTCGCGATGCAGCGCTTGCCCCGCTCTATCTTCGTCTCCTGGTCGGTCGGGAATGTGTAGGGGTATATCAGGGATCTCTTGTCAGGTCGAGGTTCCCCGGCGATGCGGAGCATGCCGAGGCAGTCGGGGTCGTCGAACAGTTCGGGACTGGTCCGCGCCAGTCTGTCGTACATGCGCCAGAAGACGGGTTTGGCCTCGCGCCAGTGATAGCCGACGAGTCCGGAGAGGAGTTCGGCGGCCGGGCGTTCGCCGTCGGCGCGGACGTTTTCGAGAAGAACCTCGGGAAGGCTCCGGCGCAGCTCTTTTCGCCGGTCGTTCTTCTCGTTCGGCGCCCTCTTCTCCTTCTCCGGAGGAACGGCGTCCTCCCCGGGGGAGACCTGCGGAGAGACTTCCTCCTTCAAATGCCCGCGGAGCCAGATCGCGAGATCCATGGTGGAGCGGCAGTCCTCCTCGTTGTAGTCGCGAATGCGTCGAAGCAGCGGCGACTTTTTCCAGTCGCCGGACTCGCCGCTTTCGGTCCACTCGTGGTAGGCGACCACAGAGGCGCCGCCCGTCGCCACATCTCCGGAGCGTTTCTCACGGTAGAGGTGCTCCACATCCTTGAGGGAGTAGCCGGGCGTTCCCACCAGCAGCACTTTTCGCACGACGCGGTAAAGGTCGACGAACACGCCTTCGCGGAGGAGGTCGTCGACTTCGTCCTCACGGGTGGCGTACTTCGCGGCGAGACGCTTTACCGCGGTGGTCTCGTACGGGGCGTAGTGGTAGACGCGCATTCCGGGGTGGAGAGCCCTGCGTGCGCGGACCCAGTCGATGAACTGTTCGAAGGCCGCCTTCTCTTCCGCTTCGTCGTGCGCCCACCAGTCGTAGAATAAGGGAGTGACGTCACCGGAAGCCGCGGACGTGTCCGCGCCGACGGCGCCCCAGAGGTATTCGAGCCCTCCTTCGGCGTGCGGATAGCCTTCGATGTCGAAATAGACGTCGCCGGGGGAGGCGGGAGGAAGAAGAACCGCCTCGTCGGCGCTCGGAGCAATGCGATACTCCGGCCGCTCCTTTCCTTCGGAGGCGATCTGGAGGGAGGCCTGCTCGCGGAGGCGGGCGAAGATTTCGGGGGAGAGGCCGGGGACGCGCTCCTCCCGAGTTTCGGCCAGC
>LUYR01000217.1 GCA_001603335.1 Rhodospirillales bacterium Alpha_05
CGAGCCGGCGGCAGGTTGCGGCGGCGATCTTCGGGGAGATGGCGGCGCGCGAGCTCTGGGAGTCCGGTTACCGCTCCCGCATGCAACGACTTGTCGGCGAGGCGGAGGAGATGGTCAGCGGCGGCTACCTGGGACTGCTGAGGCGGGAAACAGAGGGAAAGAGGGGCTTCTGACGGGTGAAGGGCTGAAGCCGGCGAGAGAACACCGGCCCACCCGCAACCCGTGAGGAGACCTCCCATGTTCCAGTTCGTCCGCCTGTCCGCCGTCATCGGCATCGTGTTTTTCGCCTGTCTGTCCTTCTGGCCCGCGCTCGACGAGGAGCATTCCGGCCCGGCCAATGTGATCGACGCCGATACAATCGAAGTGGGCGGCGAGAAGCATCGCCTCTACGGCGTCGATGCCGTGGAGATCGACCAGCGCTGCCGCCGTCGCGATAGCGCGACATGGCCTTGCGGCAGAGAGGCCGCCGCCGCGCTTACCAAATTTCTCGAAGGCCGAAAGGTTAGTTGCGAAGTCTGGCAGGGAACGACGCGCGATGCCCATGGCCGGTTCGTATCTGTTTGCTACGCCGGTGGCGACGACATCAGTAGCTGGGTGGCGAAGAACGGCTGGGCGGTTGCCGATCGCGACGCCAATCGTCTCTACAACTACACAAGCGACGAGGGCACGGCCCGGTTTCTGCGCCGCGGCATCTGGAACGGAACCTTCGATCCGCCCGCCGAATGGCGGCGCCGGCAGCAGGTAGGAGGGCAGCCATGAACGCGCTGTTTCCCCCGCCGACCGACATCTCCACCATCAGGCTCCGAGCGCTTTCGCTCGGCGCCGGTGTGCAGTCTACCACCCTGGCCCTTATGGCCGCCCACGGCGAGGTCGGGCCGATGCCCGACTGCGCCATCTTCGCAGACACCGGCTGGGAGTCGAAGGCCGTCTATGAGCATCTCGCCTGGCTTAAATCGCCGAATGTATTGCCGTTCCCAGTGCATATCGTGACTGCCGGCAACATCCGCGACGGGCTGGTCCGCGGCGCGCAGGGCGAGCGCTGGGCCTCGATCCCCGCCTTCACCAAATCCGCATCGGGCAAGGTCGGCATGATCCGCCGGCAGTGCACCAAGGAACTGAAGATCGTGCCGATCCGCCGCAAGGTGCGTGAGCTGGTCGGGCTCACGGGCAAACGCTCGCCGGGCCGCCCCGTCGTTGAACAGTGGATCGGTATCTCCCTGGACGAGATCGTGCGTATGAAAATGTCCTTCGAGCCCTGGCAGGTGAACCGCTGGCCCCTCATCGAACTGGGCATGGCGCGCCGCGACTGCCTGCGCTGGCTGGAACGGCACGGCTATTCCATGCCGCCCAAGAGCGCCTGCATCGGATGTCCGTATCATTCCGACGTCATGTGGCGGCAGATGCGCGAGGAGGATCCCGACGGCTTTGCCGATGCTGTCGCCATCGACCGGCTGATCCGCACCGGTTTCCGCAATCTGCGCGGCGAGGTGTATCTCCATCGCTCCTGCGTGCCGCTCGACGAGGCCGATCTCGACACGCTGGCGAACAAGGGACAACTCGACCTCTTCGCCGACGAATGTGACGGCATGTGCGGCGTGTGACCTGTTTTGCCTGATCGCCGAAAGGGTCGCTCTCGACAAGTTCGAGAGCGGCCCTTTCGCCCGTGACGGGTTGCCAGGTCCGGAACGGTTCTGGGCCGCCCGTCGCGGAGAACATCGATGCACGATCGCAATTACAGCGCCACCATCGCCAAGGCCCTCGCCACGCCGGGCGGCCATCTGAAGCTCGGCCGCGGAGGGTTCAGTCTGCACTACCTGAATGAGTATGGCGGCCAGAGCAGCCTGTCCGGCTACGACTGCGACGCCGTGAAACAGCAGGCCATCACCGCCGGACTTGCGGTGATCGACAGCCGCTGTGTCGACTTCGACAAGGTGGCCAGGCTCGCTATCTCCGGGCCGATGATCTGCGTGGGCGGAACGCCCGACCCTGAACCATGGGGCGCGTTCTCCTATGCGCCGCTGATCGAGGTGGCGCGCGCCTACGCCGCGGCCGGAGGGGAGGTTTACAACCTCGACCTGGAGGGTACGGCGGAACCGGTGGCCTGAAGAGGGAAAGGGAAGCGGGTGTCTTCGTGACGAGCCCGGTTGGGGAAAGAGGGCTTTCTCCGGCTCGTCACGGAGAACCTGACATGGCAAAGGCGAAAATTGAGAAGATTACGCTGTCCCAAGCGCGGGACATTCCATTCGACAAACTGGTGCTGTCGAGCCGCAACGTCCGGCGGGTGCGGGCCGGCGTATCGATCGAGGAACTGGCCGAGGACATCGCCCGGCGCACGCTTTTGCAGTCCCTGAGCGTGCGACCGGTGATCGGAGAAGACGGTCAGCACACCGACAGATACGAGGTGCAGGCCGGCGGCCGCCGCTACCGGGCACTGGAGCTGCTGGTCAAGCAGAAGCGGCTGGCGAAGAACGCGCCGATCCCCTGCATCGTTCGGGAGGACGGCATTCTGGAAGAGGATTCGCTGGCCGAAAACTGCCAACGCGTATCGCTCCACCCGTTGGATCAATTCCGTGCCTTCCAGGCGCTCAAGGAGCAGGGCCTCGACGAGGAAGAAATCGCCGCCCGCTTCTTCGTGACGCCGCAGATCGTCCGGCAGCGGCTGAAGCTCGCCAGCGTGTCGCCCGGGCTGCTGGAGGTCTATGCTGATGACGAGATGTCGCTGGAACAGCTCATGAGCTTCACGATTTCCGACAACCATGCCCGGCAGGAGCAGGTCTGGGAGACCGTGCAGCGTGGCCATAACAAGGAGCCCTATTACATCCGCAAGCTGCTGACCGAGAACACGGTGCGGGCCTCCGACAAGCGCGCTCGCTTCGTCGGGCTCGCGGTCTATGAGGAAGCCGGCGGCATCGTGCTGCGCGACCTGTTCTCGCAGAATGACGAAGGCTGGCTCCAGGATGTCGCGCTGCTGGAGCGGCTTGTCACCGAGAAGCTCGCGGCCGAGGCCGAGACGATCAAGGCCGAAGGCTGGAAGTGGATCGAGGTCGCTCCGGACTTTCCTTATGGCCACACCGCCGGCCTGCGCCGCGTCACGGGCGAAATGGAGCCGCTGTCCGACGACGAGCATGCCCGCCGCGAAGCCCTGCGGTCGGAGTTCGAGGAGATCGAACAGCGCTATTTCCAGGAGAGCGACGAGGATCTACCCGAGGAGGTCGACCGGCGTCTCGCCGAGATCGAGGCGGAGCTCGACGCCTTCGAGGAGCGGTCGGTTCGCTATGATCCCGTCGAGGTCGCCCGCGCCGGTGCCTTCGTCTCCATCGACGGCGACGGCCGGCTGAAGATCGAGCGCGGCTATGTCCGGCCCGAGGACGAAGCCCCGATCGCGGACGACGGGGGTGATGCTGGCGAAGCAAGAGGCGATGTCGATGCAGCATCGCCAGGTTCCGTCGAAGGTGCGCAATTCGCATCCAGTCAGGATCCGACGAACACCAGTCCCTCCAACGCCGATGCAGATGGTGAGGAAGACGGCCTCAAGCCGCTGTCCGAGCGCCTGGTCATGGAACTGACGGCGCACCGGACGCTCGCCCTGCGCGATGCGCTGGCGAACGACCCGGACATTGCCTTCCTCGCCGCGCTGCACGCCCTCGTTCTCCAGACCTTCTGGCGTTATCCGACGGCGAGCTGCCTGGAGATTCGCGCCGAAAGCCCAACGCCGACCGTTCAGGGGCCGGGGCTGAAGGAGAGCCAGTCGGCGAAGGCCATAGACGAGCGGCACGCCAATTGGGAGAAGCAGCTTCCCGACGAGCCGGAACTGCTCTGGGAGTTTCTCTGCGATTTCGACCACGACAGCCGCATGGCGCTCTTCGCCCATTGCGTCTCGCTCACCGTCAACGCGGTGCATGAGCCGTGGAACCGGACACAGGGCCGTCGGCATCATGCCGACCAACTCGCCTGCGCGGTTTCGCTCGACATGACCGCGGCCGGGTGGAAGCCGACGGTGGAGAACTACCTCAATCGCGTGCCGAAGGCCCGCATCCTCGAGGCGGTCACCGAGACCAAGGGCGCCGGCATGGCGGAACTGATCGAAGGGCTGAAGAAGTCCGACATGGCCGAGCAGGCCGAGCGGCTTCTGGCCGATACCGGCTGGCTCCCCGAGCCGCTGCGCACGCCCGGCGTCGAGACCGTAGTGGTCACGGGCGAACCGAGGTCTCCGGAGCCGGATGCCTCGCCCTCGGAGTCTTCCGCCGCCGCCGAACTTCCGGCTTTCCTCACCGCTGCCGAATAAGCGGCTGCTCTCTCAAATCCATCCACTTAAGCCCGGTCCCCGTGCGGCGGAATGTCCGAGCGGGACCGGGCTTCGCCCATTTCTGGAGGTCGAAATGCCGAACCCGACCAACCCTGCCTACACCCCATGGGGCAAAGCCGACTATGAGAAGGTCTACGCCGAGGGCATCGTCTTTTATGGCACACCGTCGCATGGCGGCTACAAGCTCGACCGCGAGCGCAACGCCAAGGTTCATCCTGCTCTGCGCGAGAGAGACGGATTTTACGAAGAGGATTGCGCCTGGGCGAAAGTCGCCTTCACCTTCCCCGAAGTCTTTTCCGAGAAGGACCGCGAAGCGGCCATCCGCACGCTGAAGGAATGGTATCCCGACGAATACGAGACTGTCGCAGGCGTTATCCTTGCCCCCGGCGAATCCCACGTCAAAGACGAGCGGCTGTTCCTTGAACGCCACGCCAACGACTGGATCGTCATCAGCGCGATCAGGTCGGACCAGCATCCCGGCATGGTCGAGTGCATTGCCACAATAGGTGGCCGACGTGGGCAATGGGGCAAGCCCGATTCCGCCGAGCGGCGCTATCTTGTGTCCAATCAGGAATACGACCAGCGCGGCAAATTCGGCTTCGTCATCGATCCCGATCGCCACGCGCTCTGCGACGATCCCGCCAGCCTCCTCACAGGGAGGGTGGCGTCATGATCCCTGACCACATCCGCGCCAATTTCCAGACCCTCATGCGTGCCGCCGAAAACGGCGACCTGGCGCTTGACAAGAGTGCGCGGACGCCGAAACCGGCGCGCCGCGTTACGTCATATGCGCCGTCGGCCGCAACGGCGGCGAACACCTCTTCACGCCCTTCGGCCATCTGGCGGAGAAGAATCCCTACGAGGCTTACCGGCCGCCAGAGTGAGAGCGGACCGGGATGAGGGTGGGCCGGGAGCGGGCAAGAGAGAGCCTGCCCCGGCCTTTTCCTTAAACCTCAATCCCGGAGCAATCTCATGAATCTGATGACGCCAGCGGCGGCGGTGACCGTCGCCGCACCCGTCCGTGCGCCCGAAGAAGAGGCCGCCTGCATCCTCAAGGCGGCGGAGCGCATTCTGACTGGTCTCGAACGCGGCGTTCTCATCGAGGCCCGTGTCCTGCGACAGGCGATGGAGGAAGCGTTCGGCGGTTCGGACGCCGAGGGTTTCTGGACCTGGAAAGCTGCATACGAAGCTTGCGAAGCCGCGCAGGTGCTGTTCCTCCGTAAATATGGTCGCGCCATGCGGGAGACGGCGGGCTCGCCCGTCGCACAACTCGCCATGCTTTCCCGCATCGCCGAGCGTCTTCCCACCCACACCCGCCGCACGCAGGAATCCGAGGAGCTCCAGCAGTTCAGCACACCCATGCCGCTTGCCTATGCGGCCAGCATCGCGGCGGGCCTCACCGGCGACGATGCGGTGCTGGAGCCGTCAGCCGGCACGGGGATGCTTGCCGTATTCGCCGAGATTATGGGCGCGCGGCTGGCGCTCAACGAGATCGCCGCGACGCGGGCTGCGCTCCTCCGGCGGCTGTTCCCGGACAGCCTGGTCAGCACACATGATGCCGCCAGCATCGATGACCGGCTGGCGGACGATATCGCGCCGTCGGTCGTTCTCATGAACCCACCCTTCTCGGCGGCGCTCCACGTGCAGGGGCGCGTCTCCGACGCGGACTTCCATCACGTGCGCTCCGCGTTGGCGCGGCTGCCGCAAGGCGGTCGCCTGGTCGCCATTACTGGGCACAATTTTCCCGTCGATAAGCTGAACGGCGCGGTGCGCTTCACCTGCGTCGTGGACGGCGCCGTCTATTACAAGCACGGGACCACCTTCGACACGCGCCTCACCGTCATCGACAAGTCGCTTGAAACGGTTTCGCCGCCGGTTTTGCCGCGCGCGGAGAACGCCGCCGACTTGCTCGCCCGCCTCATCGAACATCTGCCGCCTCGCTTGGAGGTGGACGGCGAGATCGGACTCGGCACAGCGGCGAAAGTCGCTGTTGCACGCAAGGCCGCGCCAATCGCGCATGAGCCCATCGAGTGGAAGCCGGCCGAGGGCGCCGACCTGACCGACGCGCTCTACGAGGGCTACGCCCTGCAATCGATCCATATCCCCGGCGCCAAGCCGCATCCTACGAAGCTGGTGCAGTCGGCGGCCATGGCCTCGGTGGCGTCGCCGCACCCTTCCTATCGGCCGCATCTTCCGGTGCATATAATAAAGAGTGGCATCCTCTCCGACGCTCAGCTTGAGAGCGTCATCTATGCCGGCGATGCGCATTCCGGGTATCTCGCGGGATCGTGGACGGTCGATGAGACCTTCGACAATATCCATGCCGCGCCGGAAGGCGCCGAGAATGCCGTGCGCTTCCGCCGCGGCTGGTTCCTGGGCGACGGCACCGGCTGCGGCAAGGGCCGGCAGGTTGCCGGCATCATCCTCGACAACTGGTTCAAGGGCCGCCACAAGGCGGTGTGGATCTCCAAGTCCGACAAGCTGACCGAGGACGCGCAGCGCGACTGGTCGGCGCTCGGCATGGAGCAACTGCTCGTCCAGCCTCTGTCGCGCTTCAAGCAGGGCACGCCGGTCCGGCTGTCGGAAGGGGTGCTGTTCGTGACCTACGCCACCCTGCGCAACGAGCCGCGCCTGCGCCAGGTCATCGACTGGCTGGGAGACGGCTTCGACGGCGTGATCGTTTTCGACGAAGCCCATGCCATGGCCAACGCCGCCGGCAGCAAGGGTGAGCGCGGCGAACAACTTCCCTCCCAGCAAGGTCGTGCCGGCCTGCGCCTGCAGCGCGCCTTGCCGGGCGCTCGTATCGTCTATGTCTCCGCAACCGGCGCCACCGATGTGCGCAACCTCGCCTATGCCGAACGGCTCGGCCTGTGGGGCGGCGAGGACTTCCCGTTCGCCAATCGAGCCGAGTTTGTGCAGGCGGTCGAAGCAGGCGGCGTGGCGGCGATGGAGGTCCTGGCCCGCGACCTCAAGGCGCTTGGCCTCTACACGGCGCGGTCGCTGTCCTATGAGGGCGTCGAGGTCGAGATCGTCGAGCACAATCTCACCCCGGCGCAGGTGGAAATCTACGACGCCTACGCTGAAGCGTTCCAGGTGATCCATTCCAACCTGGGCGCCGCCCTCGAAGCCTCGAACGTCACCGGGGAGCGAAAAACCCTCAACGGCCAGGCGAAGTCCGCCGCCCTGTCGGTGTTCGAGGGCGCCAAGCAGCGCTTCTTCGCCGCGCTGCTTTCGGGGCTGAAGACCGCCACGCTCATCAAGTCCATCGAGGCGGATATAGCGGCGGGACATGCCGCCATCGTGCAACTGGTCTCCACCGGTGAGGCGATCCTCGACCGCCGCCTGTCCGAGATTCCAGCCGAGGAATGGGCGGACCTGAACGTCGATCTGTCGCCCCGCGACGTGATCCTCACCTATTTGCAGCACGCCTTCCCGACGCAGCTCTATGAGCCTTACACCGACGAGGACGGCAATCTGCGCTCGCGCCCCGCGTTCGATGCCGAGGGCAACCCGATCCAGTGCCGCGAGGCCGTCGCCTCCCGTGACCGGATGATCGAGCGTCTCGCCTCGCTCGATCCCGTGCCAGGCAGCCTCGATCAGATCATTCAGCGCTTCGGGACAGACAAGGTAGCGGAAGTGACGGGACGGTCACGGCGGATCGTGCGCAAGGGCGATCGGCTGTGCGTCGAGAACCGTCCGCCCTCGGCCAATCTTGCGGAGACGCAAGCCTTCATGGATGACGAGAAGCGCATCCTAGTCTTCTCGGACGCCGGCGGGACGGGCCGCTCCTACCATGCCGACCGCGGCGCGAAGAATCAGCGCCTGCGCGTCCATTACCTGCTCGAAGCGGGCTGGAAGGCCGACACCGCCATCCAGGGCCTCGGCCGCTCCAACCGCACCAATCAGGCGCAGCCGCCGCTGTTCCGCCCCATCGCCACGGACGTGAAGGCCGAGAAGCGCTTTCTTTCGACGATTGCCCGCCGCTTGGACACCCTCGGCGCCATCACGCGCGGGCAGCGCCAGACTGGCGGCCAGGGGCTGTTCCGCGCCGAGGACAATCTCGAAGGCAATCAGGCCCGCGCGGCGCTCAGGCAGTTCTATTACTGGCTGGCGCAGGGCGCCATTCAGGGCTGCTCGTTGACGCAGTTCGAGGAAATGACCGGCCTCTCGCTCACCTTCGAAGGCGGAGCGCTGAAAGAGGAATTGCCGCCGACCACGACGTTCCTCAACCGGCTGCTGGCGCTGCCCATCGCCATGCAGAACACGCTGTTCGCGACGTTCGAGGAGACTTTGAACGCCCGCATCGAGGCGGCGATTGCAGCGGGCATCCATGATGTCGGGCTGGAGACGATCCGCGCCGAAAGCCTGATCGTCACTGACCGGCGTACCGTCTGGCAGCATGACAGCGGAGCCGAGACGCGGCTGTTCACCGTCCAGCGGAAAGATCGCAATCAGCCGCTTTCCGCCGATGAAGCCTTAACGATCCGCGATGGCAAGCTTCTGGTCAATGAGCGCTCGGGCCGGGCTTCTGTCAAGACCGCCGCGCCGAGCCTGATGCACGACGATGGTAGCGTGGAACGCCGCGTGCGGCTGATCCGCCCCATGCAGCGCGACACGATGAGCGTCGATGACTTCGCCTCCACGCACTGGAAGGAGGCGGAGAGGGAAGAGTTTATCGCCGCATGGGAAAAGGAGATCGCCGGAATCTCGGAATTCTCGACGAGCACGTTCCATCTCGTCACCGGCCTGCTGCTGCCGATCTGGCGGCGTCTTCCGGAGACCAACGCCCGCGTTTATCGGCTGCAAACCGACGATGGCGAACGCATCATCGGCCGGATGCTGACGCCCATCGAGGTGGAAGCGTTCTGCCGCAATATCGGCATGGAGGCGCCGAAGCTCTCCGCCGGGGACGCCTGGGGCCTGATCAATGAAGGCAAGGTCACGGCCCATCTCGTCGACGGTCTCGTGCTCCGCCGCGTGCGCGTGATGAATGAGAGCCGCGTCGAACTCACTGGCTTCACCTCCGGCATGGTCGATGCCCTGAAGGCCCGCGGCCTGTTCGGCGAGATCATCTCCTGGAAGCTGCGGTTGTTCGTGCCTGTGGGCGAGGCCGGCAAGGCGATTTTCGAGAGCCTCACCGACCGTTGGCCGCTCACCGAAATCGTGAATCGGGGGTGACCTATGTCCCGCGCCGCCGATCTGGCGCGCCGTCTCGGTGAACAGGCCGAGGCGGTGTGCCGCTATTATTTGTCGAATGGCCGCCGCCAGGGCCGATACTGGATCTGCGGCGATGTCATGGGAACGCTGGGGCGCTCGCTCTACGTCCGCCTGTCCGGCGAACGTGCCGGAAAATGGGCCGATGCCGCCGTCGCCAGCGAACACGGCGACCTGCTCGACCTCATTGCCCTCAATCGCGGCCTCGACTTTCGCGCCGCGCTCGACGAGGCGCGCCGTTTCCTCAGCTTGCCGGCACCAATGATCCGGCGGGTCGAACCGCCCGCGCCGTCCGGCTCTTCCGAAGCGGCGCGGCGGCTCTTTGCCGCGTCGAAGCCGATCCAAGGCACGCTGGCGGAACGCTATCTCCAAAGCCGCGGCATCATTCTGCCTGCGGAGGTTTCCGCGCTGCGCTTCCATCCGCGCTGCTTTTATCGCGGGCCTGCGGGGCGCGAGATATGGCCGGCGCTCATCGCCGCCGTCACCGATCAGGGCGGCGCCATCACCGGTGCGCATCGCACCTGGCTTGATCCTGGCGGCGGCAAGGCGCCTCTCGATCAGCCCCGCCGCGCCATGGGACATCTCGCCGGGAACGCGGTCCGGCTCGGCGTTGCTACCGACATCTTGGCGGCGGCGGAAGGCATCGAAACGGCGCTGGCGCTCAAGACCGTGATGCCCGCCATGCCGGTCGCCGCCGCTCTCTCCGCCGCCCACCTCGCTGCCCTGGTGTTCCCGCCCAAGCTGCGCCGTCTCTATGTCGCGCGCGACAATGACGAGGTCGGGCGTTTCGCGCTGGAACGATTGCGCGCCCGCTCCACAGCCGGCGACATCGACATCCGCGCGCTCGCCCCGAGGACGGAGGATTTCAACGCCGATCTCCTGACGCTCGGCCCGGACCGGCTCAGGGCATGGCTCGCCGAGCTCCTCGCCCCGGACGATGTTCAGCGCTTCCTTGTCGCGGGCGGGCGGACACGATGCGTGTGAAGGTCGTCAGGGTCGGATGGCGATGAGCGAGCATTGGGCCGGCCTCCCGCTTCGGAAGAGGCCGCGCCACGGCCTTTCCAAGAGAGGGATCTGCCAGCGCCGGCCGGCTTTGCAACGGCCTGACGGCCGTCCTCCACTTCGTTGCGGCCCCCAAGGCGCGTAAGCGCCGTTATCGCAAAATGTAAGAGCGGTGCAAAGCCGCCCCTTGGCGCTGGCGGGCGATCCCTGGAAAGGCCGCGACGGTCGCGGCCTCGGAACCGGGAGACAGACCCATGCTGCACGACCTCTTCACCGACGACGCCGTCGAACCCCATCACGCTTCCTCGCCAACCGCCCATGTCCTCGACGAAATGGCGCTTCACGGCGTCCGTCCCGGTGCGGACGATCCGGAGCGCCTGACCGTGCCAGAAGCCGACCGTGCCGAGCAGGAGATCGAGACCGCCGCAGCCGCCCTCATCGCCCTCATGGCCGATACGGCGCTCGATGACGATCTCGACGACGTCCTCTGGGGCTTCGCCAATCTCTTCCATCGCCGCATCGCCTGGCTCGACCGCCTGCTCGACGACAACGAGATGGCGCAGCGCCGCTTGGCAAGTGAGCAGGACGGCTCGGAGGTCAAGTCCGTCGAGCTCGAGCGCCTGATTGCCCGTGGCGAGGCATTGCTCGAACGCCGCGCCGCCTTCGAGAACCTCCGCGATCTTGCCGCCATCCAGTTCGAATCGGCGACCGGTTCCGCCTGGCGGCCGCGATCCGGCTCGATGACGAACCGGCGGACGATGACGGCGGCCATGATCGACAGCCGCGATTTTCTGGCCGCCAAGCGCCGGGCCGAGATCGAGCCGCTGCTGCCCGCCGGTCCGCGCATTGCCTTCACCGGCGGCGTCGAGTGCAACGATCACGCCCGCATCTGGGAGGCCCTCGACAAGGCCCGCGCCAAGCATCCCGACATGGTGCTCATCCATGGCGGATCGCCGAAAGGCGCCGAGAAGATCGCCGCCTGCTGGGCCGACAATCGCGGCGTGGTGCAGATCGTCTTCAAGCCCGATTGGACCCGCCATCGGAACGCAGCGCCCTTCAAGCGCAACGACCAGATGCTCGAAGCGCTACCCATCGGCCTCATCGCCTTCCCCGGCTCGGGCATCTCGCAGAACCTCGCCGACAAGGCGCGGAAGATGGGGATCCCGGTGTGGCGGTTCGGCGAGGGCGGCGCCAAATAGGCGCCGTTCTCCTCCCGCTTATCGCGATGGACCGCGCTTAAGAACGGTCAGCAGGATGGCGAATGCCATCAGGCCTGCCGCCATTTGGAACGTTGTCGCAAATGCGGCGCTGATGGCCTCGGGCGCGGCCCCTACGATATCCGGCGTGCCGGCCGCCATGGCAAAAACCGCTCCCATGACTGATGCGCCGGTCATGAAGCCGAGATTGCGCGACGGGCCGAGCAGGCCGGAAATCATGCCGCGTTGGTCGTCCCTGGCCGCCAGCATGACCGTCGTATTGTTGGCGGCCAGAAAGAGCTGAAAGCCCGGCGTCAGCAGCATCAGGGACAGGATATAGCCCGCCACGCCGAAAATATCCGGCAAGACGGAAAGACACAGCAGGCCGATGACCATCTGCCCCAGGCCGACAATCAGTGTGCGTCCGGCCCCGAACCGGTCAGTAATCCTCCCGGCTGGAACGCCGGATAGCGCGGCCATGACCGGCCCGACCGCCATGACCAGGCCGACGAGGGCTTCGTTCAGGTGCAAGGCAAAGGTCAGATAAAACGGCCCGACCACCAGCGTCGCCATCATGACGTTGGAGACGAGAAGGTTCATCAGCAGCGATACCGAAACCGTGCGGCTGCCGAGCGCTGCAGGGTCAACGAGGGGCGTTTCCCTGCCGTGCTCCATGATAACGAAGACGACGACGCCCAGCGCCGCGCCGGCCAGCAGCAGGGCGTTCGTGATCGAAAAGCCATTCCCGCCACCGGACATGGACAAGGAATATGCTGCCAGCGTGAGCACGAGAACCAGTGCGCCCGGCAAGTCGAGACTTTTACGTTCCCCGCGCTGGCCGATCCGGTCTGTGGGGAGCGCCCGCGCCGCGAAGATCAAGGCCACGAGAGCCATCAGGGCAAGGATGAGAAACGTCGCCCGCCACCCCGACCAAGCGATGACAACCCCGCCGAGAGACGGTCCGAGCGCGGTTCCGATGGCGGACATGGTGCCGAGCAGCCCCATGGCGGATCCGGTTCGCTCCTTCACGACTGCCTCACGGATAATCGAAACCGGCAGGGCCATGAGAATGGCGCCACCCACGCCCTGGGTGACCCGCGCGGCGATCAGCATAACGATGGTCGGTGCAATGCTGCAAAACGCGGAGGCCGCCCCGAAAATCACCAGCCCGGCAAGGAGCACGCGCCGGTGGCCGATCAGGTCACCCAGCCGTCCAGCCATGACAATGGTCACGGTCACCGAAAGCAGGTAGGCCAGAACTACCCACTGGGCGCCGGTCACGGGCAGGGCGAAATCGCGCGCCAAAATGGGCAAGGCCACGGTGACGATGCTGATCCCCAGCGAGGCCAACAATATCGCCATGGCGAGGGCCGCGACGCCGAGATGCGGGCTTCGGGCCTGCGTGATCGCACCGTTGATTTCCATGGCTTTGTCCTTGCTGATTGCGCGTTGAAGCGGCACACCGCCACTTCAAGTTCGCTTGAGGTCAAGCATGGAAATTCTCGACATCGGCGAGGTGGCGGAACGCACCGGCGTGCCGGCCTCTGCCCTGCGCTATTATGATGAGATCGGCCTCGTTACCTCCGTCGGCCGACGGGGGCTACGCCGCCAGTTCGGGCCGGAAACGATCTGGCAATTGTCGCTGATTTCTCTTGGCAAAAAGGCCGGCTTCTCTCTCAAGGAAATTGCGGCGATGTTCGGCAAAGCGAGCGTCGTCGAACTGCCGCGACAAACTCTGCACGCCCGCGCCGATGAGATAGACAATCAGATCCGGGATCTGACCGTTCTCCGCGATATGCTCAGGCATGTGGCCGATTGCCCCGCACCATCCCACCTCGAATGCCCGCGCTTCAGGAAATTGCTACGGGTCGCAAGCCGGCCCGCAAGTCGCCGCTGACGGTTGATGGAGGTAAGCTGGAAACCCGTATCGGGAAGCGTCCGTGTTGCCTACCACTCAGCTCGCAACAAGAACGCCGCACCCCTTCAAGTGCAACGACCAGATGCTCGCAGCGCTGCCCATCGGCGTCATCGCCTTCCCCGGCTCGGGCGTCTCGCAGAGCCTCGCCGACAAGGCGCGGAAGATGGGGATCGCGGTGTGGCGGTTCGACAGCGGCGCCGAATAGGCGCCGCTACCTTCTGGCACTTCCGGTGAGCGGAAAATTGTCAGGGCGGGTCCATCCTTCCGCCAGTTTCTCAATTACCTTCTCAAACCAGTTCTCGTACCAGTACCAGGTTTTGGCGACCATGACGCCGTAGCCCTTGCCGGGCTTACGTGTGTCAAGCTGCCTCGCAAGCAATGTGTGGTCATACATGCTGAACGCCTGATATCCGGCCGCTTTGACCTTCGCCACGATCTCGGAAGGCAGATATTTCGGCCGCTCCACCTCTTTCAGCAGCACCCTCTCGACAGCCTCCGCTTCTGGCGATCCAGGCTTGACAAATTCGACGGCGAGGTCGGCCTTCGCGGCCTTGCCAGATACCTTCGGCACGAAGGCCACTCGGTACCGGAATTTCGGGTCCTTCTGCTCATCCTCGGTCAGTCCATTGTGGAAATTGTCCATCGTGGCTGCGATGTGCGGCGGCAAGTCCGCGCCGATCAGGATTGCCCTCTGTGCACCGTCGAAGGTCACGAACTGCAGCGCGATCGGCAGCCGTTTCTCCAAGGCGAACTCTTTACCGAACAGCGACTTGATCGCATCGTTGAAATTGATGCAGCAGGCCTGAAGCTTGGCGCTCAGGGCATCGTCGATCCTGTTCGTGGAGCGATGCTCGATCTCGTGGCGAATCTCGGTCAGGAATTTCAGGTTGTTGATAATACCTTTCTCCAGCGGGCATTTCCCGTGTGCCAGACATTGGCCAAGTTCCCAATATTTGTCTGCGCCGCTCGGTGTTTTCTCGATGACACCGCCCTTCTTGTGCCGGTAGTCGATGCCCTCTCGCTTGTAGTAGGCGTGCAAGAGATAGGTCCAGGCGATGATGCTGGTGACGATGAAAAGCTCGGCCCTGAAATAGAGCCCGGCGCTGTTGAAGGTGTGGACGGCTGCAATCATTGCTTCTCGCGCTTTGATTAGCAGTTCGTCGCCCTGAAGATGCAAACCGGTTGCCGGATCGATATTCGGCCAGGCCGCGAGAAAAGCATCCAGTTCTGCATCGGAAGCAGGCTTTATACCCTTGTGTTTGGTCCCGTCGCGTATCTCGGAAATGCGCGCGTGATTGATCGATCGCGTAGGGCGCGAGAAATAGGCCTGGATGTCTTGCGGCACATATTTCTTCGCCAGCATCGCTTTGACGATGGCGACTTCCCATTTTTCCAACGTGTTACCCGGTCGCCGCGCCACGCTATTTCCCCCCATCCAGATTTCGTTTCTCCACTGTCACTGTGACGACTTGAGAACGTCAAGAATTTGCTGGCAAACACATCGAGTATCTCTCTGTCCAATGGGCGCCCGCGCGGGACAAGCCCCGCGCGCCGGGCTCTCGTGAACCGAACCGCCTTCGGCGTTTCGGCCTTCGGCTTCGATCCCTGGCGCGAGCGCCCGCTCAGCGGGCGGGTGGCGGTCCAACAG
>LUYR01000218.1 GCA_001603335.1 Rhodospirillales bacterium Alpha_05
CCCCGCCAAGGGCCGTGGGCCCTTGGGATCCCATAACTTTGTGTTTTCGCGCGTCAGCGCAATCGACCGTCACGCGGCGCGCGGGGCTTATGGCGCTACGCGCAAAATTAAAAAGGGGCCGGGGCTCTCGGCCCCGGCGGGTGCGGGCGGAGCCCGCGCAAACGAAACGGGCGCTCCCGCGAGGGAACGCCCGTTTGAACTTCTGTACTTCGGGTGGGTCGCTTTACGCGGCCGCGCCTTCCTTGTTGGCGAGCGCCTTGACCAGGCGACGCTTCAGGCGGCGGGTTTCGTCGGTCAGCTTCGCATTCGGGGTCGACATCAGGAAGGCGTCGAGACCGCCGTTGTGTTCGACCGTACGCAGGCCGTTCGTCGAAAGCCGCATACGCACGGCAACGCCCAGGCCTTCGCTGATCAGCGAGGTTTCCTGGAGGTTCGGCAGAAAGCGGCGACGCGTCCTGTTGTTGGCGTGACTGACGTTGTTGCCGGTCTGCACACCCTTACCCGTGATGGCGCAACGACGAGCCATGACACAATCCTTCCGAAAAAGTAACGCCTCTAAGAGGCCGTGGTTCTACAGGTCGAACCGGGGTGCGTCAAGAGAAAACCTCGTCTTGCTGCACCATCGGCGGTTCACGGAAACAGTTTGTCGATATCGTCCTGGCCTACGTGGGTCTCGGCCGCGGGCTGCTGCTCGCCGCCGTTGAGGAGGCGGTCGACATCGTCTTGCGAGACCCCCTGCCCGGCGAGCTGCGGGCCGTTGAGCAGGGCGGCGTCGGCGTCGGCGTCGGCGGGCTTGTCGCTGGGGGCATCGGCGACCGCCAGGGCATCGCGGCCCCACATCCCGATCAGGGCGTTGACCCGTTCCTCGACGAACTTCAGCGAGCGCACCACCTTGGTGATGCGCTGGCCGGTGATGTCCTGGAACGAGCAGGCGGTGAAGATCTCGCCCGCGTGCTCATCGACGCGCGAGAGCGCGGCGTTGATCTTGGGGCTGTCGGTGAGCTCGCGGACCTCGTTGACGACGTCCGAGATGCCCTCGACGTTTTCCATGATCGTGTTGGTCGCCGCTTCGGTGTGCTCGACGATCGCATCGAGCTCGTCGCTCATCTGGTCGAAGCGGTCCGTGGAGTCGCCGGGGCGGCGAATCGCTGCGATCTCGCGCCGGATCTTCTGAATGTGCTCGAACAGCCCGACAAGCTCGCGCTTGAGGACTTCCGCTTCCCGATCGCTCACCAAATCACTCATCCCCGTCAGTCTCCACTCGGTCCTTGCGTCAGGGACGATAGCTGCCTTTGACGAAAGCTTCCATCATTGCCTTCGCCGCCGACGACGGAGTCGCACGCGAGTGGGCGACCTCGCCTTCGAGGCTGGTGATCATCGCGTTGACCGCAGGGTGGGCGCGCAGCGATTCCATCAGGTTGTCGCCGACTTCCGACCACATCCAGTCGCGCGCCTGCGACATCCGCCGCGCTTCGAACTTGCCGATCTCCTGCATCGTCTCCTTGAAGTCCTCGAGGGTCTCCCAGGTGGTGTCGATGCCCTTCGACTGGAGCGAGGAGACCTTGAGCACCGGCGGGATCCATTTCGAGTTCGACGGATAGAGGAGCGTCAGCGCGTTGGTGTACGCACCCTTGGCGCGTTCCGCCGCCTTCTCGAGGTCGCCGTCGCACTTGTTGACCACGAGCACGTCGGCAAGCTCGACGATGCCCTTTTTGATTCCCTGGAGTTCGTCGCCGCCGCCCGGCACCAGCACCAGGACGAAAACGTCGGTCATCCGCGCCACCGCGACTTCCGACTGGCCGACGCCGACGGTCTCGACCAGGATCACGTCGTAGCCCGCCGCCTCGCACACCAGCATCGCCTCGCGGGTACGGCGCGCGACGCCGCCGAGGGTGGTGCCGGAGGGGGTCGGACGGATGTACGCGTTGGGGTTGGTGGCGAGGTGCTCCATGCGGGTCTTGTCGCCGAGGATCGAGCCCTTGGTCTTCGGGCTGGAGGGATCGATGGCGAGCACCGCGATGCGGTGGCCCTGTTCGGTGATGTAGGTGCCGAAGGCTTCGGTGAAGGTCGACTTGCCCGCGCCCGGCACCCCCGAGAGGCCGATGCGCAGCGACTTGCCGGTGTGCGGCAGGAGCTTGGTGAGGAGCTGGTCGGCGATTTCGCGATGGTCCGGCCGCTGCGATTCGATCAGGGTGATCGAGCGCGCCAGCGACAGGGTGTTGCCCGCCAGAACGCCCTCGTAGAGTTCGTCGACGTCGTACTGCGGCCCGGCCGCCCGCGTCACCATCCGCGTCGTATTGAGCGTCGTCACGTTCACTTCCCCCTTATGGCTTGCCCTTGAAAAACGCCTGGATCGCGACTTCGGTTAATTTCTGTCGCGTTTCCGGATCGAGATCGGCCAGGACCGACTGTTTCGCCCGATGGACGGCCATGGCTTTTTTTATCAACGCAGCGCGACCGATCGAGGGATCGATGCGCTCTGGGGCCTGCTGGCGCAGGTCCGTCTGGTCTATATGCTCGCCCGAGGCGATGCGCGCCACCACGTCGTCGACGGCGCGCGCCAGGGCGGACTCCGCCGGCGTCGCGGTGAGCGGCGGCGATTGCGACGGCTGCACGTCTGCGGGGTCGGCGAC
>LUYR01000219.1 GCA_001603335.1 Rhodospirillales bacterium Alpha_05
GATCGCTCCGGCGGGCGAAGCGCCGAAGGAGAGCGCGGTCGCCAACCAGTCGATTCGCGTCAACGTCGACCTCCTCGAAAACCTGATGACTCTGGTGTCCGAGCTGGTGCTGACCCGCAACCAGTTGCTCCAGATGGTGCGCGGTCGCGACGACTCCGAGTTCGCCGCGCCGCTGCAGCGCCTCTCCCACATCACCACCGACCTCCAGGAAGGGGTGATGAAGACCCGCATGCAGCCGATCGGCAATGCCTGGGCCAAGCTGCCGCGCATCGTCCGCGACCTCGCGCTCGAAACCAAGAAGAAGATCGACCTCCAGATGTACGGCGCCGAGACCGAACTCGACCGCCAGGTGCTGGAGCTGATCAAGGACCCGCTCACGCACATGGTCCGCAACTCCGCCGACCATGGCCTCGAGATGCCCGCCGACCGCCAGATGGCGGGCAAGCCCGAGACCGGCGTGATCACGCTGAACGCCTACCATGAAGGCGGTCACATCATCATCGAGATCGCCGACGACGGTAAGGGTCTCAACATCGACCGCATCCGCGAGAAGGTGATCGACAACGGCCTGGCCTCCGAGGCCGAGCTCGACAGCATGTCCGACCAGCAGGTCTGCCAGTTCATCTTCCGCGCCGGGTTCTCGACCGCCGCGCAGGTGACCTCGGTGTCCGGCCGCGGCGTCGGCATGGACGTGGTGCGCACCAACATCGAAAAGATCGGCGGCACCATCGAGCTCAAGACCGTGCAGGGCCGCGGCACCACCTTCGTGATCAAGATCCCGCTCACCCTCGCGATCGTCTCCGCGCTGATCGTCGAGTGCGCCACCGAGCGCTTCGCGATCCCGCAGATCTCGGTGGTCGAGCTGGTGCGCGTCACCGCCAACTCGGAACACCAGATCGAGAACATCAACGCCGCGCCGGTGCTGCGCCTGCGCGACCGTCTGCTGCCGCTGGTCAACCTCTCCGACCTGCTGCGCCTCGGCGACGAGAACCGCACCCAGGGCGAGGAAACCTTCATCGTCGTCTCCCAGGTTGGCACCTACACCTTCGGCATCATCGTCGACCGGGTGTTCGACACCGAGGAAATCGTGGTCAAGCCGGTGGCGCCGATCCTGCGCCACATCTCGATGTTCTCGGGCAACACCATCCTCGGCGACGGCAGCGTGATCATGATCCTCGACCCCAACGGCATCGCCTCGGCGACCGGCGAGGTGGCGATGGCCTCCGATCACGCCAAGGAAGAGGCCGCCCGCGCCTCGGCGGCGAGCAACGAGGACCGGATTTCGCTCCTCATCTTCCGTTCGCGTGCCGACGACCTCAAGGCGGTGCCGCTCGCGCTGGTCGCGCGCCTCGAAGAGATCGAGACCAGCACCATCGAATACTCCTACGGCAAGCCGGTGGTGCAGTACCGTGGCCAGCTGATGCCGCTCGTCGGCGTCAACGACGACTTCAGCATCACCAGCGAGGGTCGTCAGCCGGTCCTGGTGTTCACCGACCGCGACCGCTCGATGGGCCTCCTCGTCGAGGAGATCGTCGACATCGTCGAGGATCGCCTGAAGATGGAGTTGCAGGTCGAGCAGCCGGGCCTGATCGGCACCGCGGTGATCAACGGCCGCGCCACCGAGGTCATCGACACCGGCCACTACCTCACCCGCGCCTTCGGCGATTGGTTCGGTCGCGACGACGCGGCGGCCTTCGTCGAGGCCCGCAACGGTGCGTGGCGTATCCTCTTCGTCGACGACAGCGCGTTCTTCCGCAACCTTCTGTCGCCGCTGCTCTCGGTCAACGGCTACCAGGTCACCGCGGTCGACTCCGCCGAGAAGGCGCTGGCGCTCCGCGACAAGGGCGAGACCTTCGACGCGATCATCTCCGACATCGAGATGCCGGGCATGGACGGCTTCGCCTTCGCCCGTGCGGTGCGCGAGGATGCGCGGTGGGAAACCACGCCGATGATCGCGCTCTCCTCCCACGCCACCGACCGTGATTTCGAGCATGGCCGCGAGGCCGGATTCGACGACTACGTGGTCAAGTTCGACCGCGAGGCGGTGATGCAGGTGTTGAAGGCCCTGGTCGGGCGGACCTCCGCCCTGACCGAGGCGTAAGCCTGGAAACTCCCCCGCCGCGCCGGTTCGGTGCGGCGGGGACGTACGGCACGCATTGCGGGCGGGAATTTCCGTCAACTTGTAGGCGGCCTATGCTAAGATCGCCTGAGCAGTTCGATTTTCGCCTCCACTCTTCCGCACTTCCAAGGGTCGGGAATATATCCAATGAATACCTGCCTGATTGTCGACGATTCAAAAGTCATCCGCATGGTTGCGCGAAAGATCCTGCAGGAACTCGGCTTCAATACCGCCGAGGCCGAAGACGGAGCCAAGGCGCTCGACTATTGCAAGAAGACTCTTCCCGAGGCGGTTCTCCTCGATTGGAACATGCCGGTGATGAACGGCATCGAGTTTCTTGTCGAGCTGCGCAAGTTGCCGCAGGGCGACAAGCCGGTGGTGGTCTTCTGCACCACCGAAAACGACATCCAGCACATCCAACAGGCGATTGCCGCGGGTGCGAGCGAATACATCATGAAGCCCTTCGACGGCGAAATCATCCAGGCCAAGTTCGAGCAGGTCGGGCTTCTCGCCGCCAAGGAGTGACGCGCGAACCGTGCGTCGGGTTTTATTGGAAATTGGAGAGCGCGTTTGTCCGATAGCGGGGCGTCGTTGAGTGGATTCCATGGCAGTACCTCGCCCGATCCGATTCGGGTGATGGTCGTCGACGATTCGGCAGTGGTGCGCGGCCTGATCACACGCATGCTCGAAGACGCCACCGATGTCCAGGTGGTGACCTCGGTTCCGAACGGCGACGCGGCGGTCAAGGCGCTCGATCGCTACGATATCGAGGTCGTGCTTCTCGACATCGAAATGCCGGTGATGGACGGCATGACCGCGTTGCCGCTGATGCTGAAAAAGCGCCCGGATCTCAAGGTGATCATGGCGTCGACGCTGACCCTCAACAACGCCGACATCAGCCTTCGCGCCCTCGAACTCGGCGCGATCGACTATATCCCCAAGCCGACCGCTACCCGCGAGATGACCGGCGGCGTCGACTTCAAGCGCGAACTCCTCGAGAAGGTCAAGGCGCTCGGGCTCTCGCTGCGCCGCGGCGGCCAGCGCCGTCCGGCCGCCGCCGCAC
>LUYR01000220.1 GCA_001603335.1 Rhodospirillales bacterium Alpha_05
TTTCTCTGTGGCGGGTACAGAAACCGCCGATGCGCCCTTCGCTTTCGTCACCTTCAAGGAGGATGCGGCTATCGCCGATGTTTCGGCGGCCCTTGGCACGCTGAAGCTCAAGATCGATGCGGGTCCCTTGCCCGGCGGATTGTATCGTGTGGTTGTGCCCGCCGAAAACGGCGCGCAATATGACGATATTGTCGCGCGTTTGCAGGCGACAGGCGTCGTCGCAACCGTTGTTGCCGGTCGCCGCCCGGCGGAATGAACGATGGGAGAGGGTCTTGATCGGTAGCCGGTACGGCACATTGGCAAAGCGCGGCATTGCCGCACTTTGCTTTGGCGTTCTCCTGTTTGCAGGTTCCTTCGCGTCGGCGCAGGAACCTGCTGCCGCGGATGCCGACCCTGCAACCGAAAGACCTTCGGCTGGACGCAATGTCATTTTGCTCCCGCCTGTGCTGGCCGAGCTTTTCGGACCGGGACAGGGAGCCGTCGCCAATCCGGCTGGGCCTTCCGCCGCAGGCAATCAGGCCAACCCAAGCGGGAGCGATGGCGCGCAATCTGCAAGCGCTGCTTCCGTTCCGCTCTCCCAGAATGGGACGAGGCGCCCCGTGGTGGAGCCGGTGCGGGCAATCGCCGGGCGTATCGTTCCCGACGAGGTTCTGGTCACGCTCGATGGCGGAGCCGGGGTTGCGACGGAAATCGCCCAGCAGTTCGGCCTCGAACTGCGTTCGGCGCGGGTTTCGGGTCTGCTCGGGCAGACGGTTGCGCGCTTCGGCATTCCCGATGGGCGGCCGGTGAGCATCGTGCTCGCGCAGCTGGCCGACGAGGGACGCCTTGCCACGCGTACGCCCAACCACGTGTTCGAACTCCAGCAGGCAGCGGGCCTCGTCAACTACGCTTTCGAGCGCATCGCACTCGATGCGGGCGCGGCAAGCGGTGAGAATGTCAGTGTCGCCGTCATCGACACGGCCTTCGATCCGGAACATCCGGCCCTGAAGGATGCGGTTGCCGAAAACTTCGATGCCTTGCCGGATATGCCGGTGGAGGATCGCGGGCATGGCACTTCGATTTCCGGTCTGATTGCCGGGCGCGGAGCGTTTCGCGGCGTCGCGCCCGGCGTGCGGCTGCTCCATGCGCGGGCTTTCGAAGCGGGCGTTTCGAGCGCGGATGTGCTTCTTGCTGCTCTCGACTGGTCGGTGGAGCAGGGGGCGGAGATCGTCAATATGAGTTTTGTCGGCCCGGAAAATGAGCTTTTCGATGCTGCCTGCGCCAATGCCATGGCGCGTGGCGTCGTGCTTGTGGCGGCGGCCGGTAACAACGGACCGGGCGCGCCTTTCGGCTATCCTGCGGCCTATGACGGCGTGATTGCCGTAACGGCCACGGACGCCGAGGACCGGCTCATGGAACAGGCCAATCGCGGGCGTTATATCGATCTGTCTGCTCCCGGTGTCGACGTGATGGCGCCGGTGCCGGGCGGAATGGATGCGGTCACGGGCACGTCGTTTGCCGCCGCCGTGGTGTCCGGGGCGATTGCCAATCTCATGCATTCGGGTAAGCGCATCGAACCGCAGGCGCTGTCGGAGCTTCTCGCCACGACCGCCGTTGACCTCGGTGCGCCGGGCCGCGACAATGATTTCGGCTCGGGGTTGATCAACGCCCGCGCGGCGATGGATGCGCGATAAGGCAGTTCAGCGGTTTTCGTGGAAGGCCGTTCGGCGTCAGGTCGTTTTACCTGATTGCATATATCAGGCACGGCCCGATCAGCGCTTGTAATCGAGATTGACGGAAAAGCTGATCGTTTTTCCGCCAACGCCCTCGGGTGGACGCGGATAGGGCGCGGCACGGCGGGCAGTGGCGAGCGCTTCCTTGTCGAGGATCGCGTGCCCGGTTCCCTTCCGCAGTTTCGCGCCGATAAGGCGGCCGGACCGGTCGATGGTGATCGACAAGCCGGCACGGCCTGAAAGTCTCTGGTTTTGGGCGGCCGCCGGATATTGCCTATGGCGCTGCACATGGCCAAGCAGACGGCGGGCATAGGCTGCCTGCTCACCCTTCGTCGCTCCGCCCTTGCGCCCGGCATTGCCGGGGGAGGAGCGGGGCGCGGGTCTGGCTTCAGCCTTTGCCGCTGTCTTAGGCCGTGCGGGCCGAGGCGAGGCCTTCTGCGCCGGGGCAGGCTTGGCGATCTTGCGCGGCGCAGCGACCTTCGGAGTTATGCGGGGCTGAGTTGCCGCTGGGGGTGGAACGGGACGCGGCGTCGGCAGTGGAGCCACTGCGGCAAGCGGCAGGGCGATGGATTCTCCGGCAGGTTGATCCAATGGGATCGGCTGGCTTTCCTCTGCTTTCGCCGTTTCTCCGGCTTCCTCAGAAGGCGATTCCGGGCCTTCCGGCAAGTCGCTGTTTTTGCTTTCCTGTTCGGGTTCGGTGGATTTCTCTTCCCGGGGCTCCACAGTCTCGGGAGGGAGCGTTTGCGCCAGCTGCTCTTGCGGCTGTTCCTTGCCACCTGCCATGGGCTGTGCAGGAGGTTCCGGGGGCGCTTCCAGTATGATTTCCACGGAAACGATATTGCTCGCCGCCTCCATGCCTTTGACGGGAAGAATGTCGCGCAGGAGTGCGAGCACCGCGCCGTGGGCGAGAACCGAAACCAGAAGGGTCGCTACAAGGCCACCCGTCAGGAGCTTCCCTGTGGGTGGCCGAAACCGTGCCGCGTTCGCGGGGCTTGGAATATCGGGCGCTACGCCGGAACCTCCATCTTCGGCATTGTCATGAATGGGAGGGACAGGGAATTGCCCGCCCGCTTCGGTCGGCGTGAGGACGGGTTCGGCCTCGGCCGGCATGGAGCGGGCAAGGTCCGGCCAGACGATCATGGCTTTTGCCTGTTCTCCACCAGATCGACCGGGGTGAGGATCAGCCCTTTGCCATCCGTCGCGCGATGGGCGGTCACACCGTAAACCTCGGCCAGGCGGTCGTCGCTCATGATATGTGCAGGCTCGCCGGCGGCGAACAGCCTGCCGTTCTTCAGCATCACCACCTGATCGCACCAGCGGGCGGCAAGGGTCAGGTCGTGCAGGGAAACGAGCACCGTAGCGCCTTCGGCGGCGATGCGTTTCAGAGCCTGCATCATGGTGATCTGGTGGGCGGGGTCGAGGCCGGAGGCCGGTTCGTCGGCGATGAGGAGGGGCGTCGTCTGCGCCACGGCACGCGCCGTCAGGACGCGGGCCTGTTCGCCGCCCGAGAGCTCGGTGGCGATGCGGTCCGCAAGGGGGAGGATATCCATCATCTCCATCGCGCGGTCTATAGCGGCACGATCTTCTGCGGACAGGCGTCTGCCGAAACCCCGCCAGGGCAGACGGCCGAGCGTCACCAGATCGCGAGCGGTGAGACGCCAGCCAATCGTGCGCGTCTGCGGCAGATAGGCCAAAAGGCGCGCACGCAGGCCCGGGGCGAGGGCGGCAAGATCATTGGCGCCGAGATGCATCGAGCCATGTGCCTCGACCTGTCCGGCAAGGGCGCGCATGAGCGTGGACTTGCCCGCGCCGTTCGGACCCAGAAGGCCGATCACCTGACCGGGAGCAAGGTCGAGACCGATACCGTCCAGAACCTTTCTGCCGCCAAGCTCGACCGAGAGCGCTTCGACGATGAGCCGCATCACAGCATCTCCCGTCTGGCGCGTGTGACGAGCCACAGGAAGAAGGGCGCGCCGATGAGAGCGGTCAAAACGCCGACATTGAGCTCACCGGCGGCAAGGATGAGACGGGCGGCGATGTCGGCGGCCAGAAGAAGGGCAGCGCCGCCGAGCCCCGCCGGGAGCAACAGGCTGCTTGGCAGCCTGTCTGTCAGCGGACGGATAAGATGCGGGACCACCAGCCCTATGAAGCCGATCGTGCCCACGACGGCTGTCGCCGCGCCCACGCAGAGCGCAACGCCTATCACGATCAGAAGGCGAGCGCGGCCCATATGGATGCCCATGCTGGCGGCGGCTTCCTCGCCGAGCGACAGGGCATCGATGGCACGCGCCGAAAACGCAATCAGGATCCAGCCGAGCGCCATCAGGGGCAGGGCAAGCGCCACATGCTCCATCGACCGATCCTTGAGGGATCCCAGGAGCCAGAAGATGATCTCGTAGGCGGCAAAAGGATTTGGCGAGAGGTTGAGCACCAGCGAGGTGAGTGCACCCGAAAGGCTGGACAGAGCGACGCCTGCAAGAATGAGTGTCAGGGTGGATCCCTGTCTTGCAGCCAGCGCAAGCAGGATGAGAACCGCGATCAATGCGCCGATCAGTGCGCCGGCGGGCAGCGCATAGAGGGAACTTCCGGCCAGGCCCGAATAGAAGATCGCCACCGCGCCGAGGGCCGCGGTGGAGGAAACGCCGATAATGCCAGGTTCCGCGAGCGGGTTGCGCAGGAAGCCCTGAAGCACTGCGCCGGAAATGCCCAGCGAGAAGCCGATGGCGAGGCCGAGGAGCGCGCGCGGCAGACGTATTTCGCGCATGATAATGGATGCGGCCTCGCTGCCACCGGCAAAAAGACCGATGACGCTGTCATGCAAGGAGAGATCGGCGGGGCCCACCAGCAGCGAAAGCACGAACAGGGCGAGTGCCATAACCATCAGGACGGGAACGAGAAGGGCGCGCTTCATTGGGTT
>LUYR01000221.1 GCA_001603335.1 Rhodospirillales bacterium Alpha_05
GATCGGCGGCAAGTCGATGGGCGGCCGCGCGGCGGCGATGGCCGCGCCGGAGGTCGCGCCGGTGGGCGTGGTGTGTTTGGGGTATCCGTTTCACCCGGCGGGCAAGGCGGCGACGCCGGAGCGCCTCGCGCCGTTGGTCGCGCCACCCTGCCCGGTGCTGGTGGTGCAAGGCACGCGCGACGCGCTCGGCAACGCCGAGGAGGTCGCGGGCTACACGCTCGGCGACGCGGTGTCCGTCGCCTGGATCGCCGACGGCGACCACTCGCTGAAGCCCCGCAAGGCCTCCGGTCTGGCGCCGGATGCGGCGCTTGCCCAGGCCGCCGACGCCATCGCCGCCTTCATCGCGAGGATTTCGCCATGACCGATTCCGTCCGCAAGCGCTCGGTGACCCTCGACGGCCATCGCACCAGCCTCTCGATCGAACAGCCGTTCTGGGACGCCCTCAAGGACCTCGCCGCCGAGCAGAACACCAGCCTCAGCGCCCTGATCCAGGCCATCGACCACGACCGCGACGACCCCAACGTCAACCTCTCCGGCGCGCTGCGGGTCTACGTGCTGCGGGCGTTGCAGGCGAAGCTCAAAGAGTGAAACAGGCCGGGCACTGCCCGGACCCGCGAAGGGGCTAGCCCCTTCGATCCCATTCCTTTTTGTTCGCGCGTAGCGCCATCAAATCATCACGCGGCGTGACGGTTGATTGCGCTGACGCGCGAAAAACGAAAGGGGTCTGGGGCCCAAGGCCCCAGCGGGCGCGGGCAGAGCCCGCATTCCTTTACCCCTGCGGCTGGGTCTGGATCGGCGCGAGGAATTCGCGCAGGACGTCCTTCGGCTTGACCGCCGGGGGCGCGGGCGGTTCGTTGCCTTGCGGCTTCGAGAGCGACTTGAGGAACTGGCCGAGACCTTTTTGCAGGACGTGCTGCTGGAACGCGCCGGTATCGAAGATCACCCGCGGCTGCGCCCACGCGCCCGCGAGCTTGATGCCGAGCGGCGGCGCGTCCTTGAGGTTGTCGAGGGTGAAACGCAGGTCGGTGGCGAGGGTTTGCGCCGCGAGGTCGGCGGAGCCGGTGGCGGTGGCCTTGCCTGCCGGGGCGTCCATCGCGAGATCGTCGCTCTTGAGCACGCCGCTGGTGATGGTGAAGTGGCCGGTGAGGGTGTCGAAGGCGGTGCGGCCCTTGCTGCCCGCTTCGAGCGCGCCGAGGATGTCCTGGAGATTGCGGATGCGGTTGAGGCGGTCGTTGACCGCGCCGAGGTTGGCACCCGCGAACGAGCCCTGGACGACGTTGAGTTCGCCCTTGCCGTTCAAGGCGCGGAGCAGGGCATCGCGATCGTTGCCGGTGGTTTCACCCTCCACGGTGAGGGCGAACTTGCCCGCGAGCGGCGCGTTGCCGTCGAACAGCGGGCTGGTGGCGGCGATCACCACGTCGCGGGCATCGAGGTTGGCGCTGATCTTCGGCTTGGCGGTGAGGTCGGCGCGCCCCCTGGCATTGACCGTACCGCCGAGGAGCTGGGCGTTGGCGGTATCGAGGGTGAGGATGCCCTGGTTGAGGTGCGCGGCGGCGTTGACGTTGGTAGCGCGGAGCTTGGGCGAGGCCACGGCGTCGAACTTGGCGGCGAGTTCGCCGTCGAAGTCGCGCAGGATCGCCCACGCGGGCCGGACTTCCGCCGCCGGAGTGAGCGCCGCCGGGATCAGGCCGGTGCGCAGCGTGGCGACCGGGTGCGGCGCGGCGGCGGCGGAGGCGAAGGTCATCCACGGCAGGATATTGCCGGAGATCTGGACCTTGGCGTAGGGGCGCGGGCCGTCGGTGCGGACATCGGCGCTGCCGTCGATGGCGATGTCGCCCGCCTTGGCGGTGAACGCCGGCACGGCGTAGCCGGTGGCGGAGGTGGCGATCGGCAGGTGGATTTCGACCTTGCCCTTGCGCGCGAGGTCGGGCGCGATCTCCGCCCCCAGGACATTGGCGAGCGCGCCCAAGGTCGGCGCGGTGACGCGGGCGTCGCCGTTGTCGGCGGGAATGCCCTTGACGCCGTCGAAGCGCCCGGAGACGGTCGCCTTGACCTCGCCGAC
>LUYR01000222.1 GCA_001603335.1 Rhodospirillales bacterium Alpha_05
GGGCTCGTAGGGCTCGACCGGCACCGGGTCGGCGGCCTTGTCGTGGAGCTTGTCGACCTGCTTGGAGATCTCCTGGACCAGCTTTTCGACGGTGGAATCCGAGGCGACGGCGAGCGGCGACACATTGTCCGCGCTCGACTGGGCTTCCGCCTGGGCCTCGACGGTCTTGGCGTCGACCGCGTCCGGGGTCGGCGTGTCCGGGCCGTCGCCGTGGAGGTTCTTCGGCCCCGAGCTGTCCTTGGCGTCGTGCTCGGTGATGCTGCTCATCACCGGGATCGACACGTCCGGCGTGTCGACCATGCCGACCTGCTGCATCAGGTGTGCCGCGTCGAGATTGCCGTCGCTGAAGCTCACCACCGGCGGCGCGTCGCTCATCGCCTCGATGCCCGCGCCGGGCAGGATGTAGCGCGCGCCGCCCTTGGTCTGGATCACCAGGTCGACGTCGACCACGTCCACCCGGGCGATGTCGGCCTGCGCCACCGGCAGGCGGAAGCCGCCGTTGCTTCCCGGTTTGACGACGATCGCTTGCTGCGCCATGTCCCTACCCCATCGATTGCGCCGGGGCGAACCCCCGGCGCGTCGTTTACTCGGCCACCGTCATTTCCGCGCGCTCGCCGATCCCGGCCATGCGCTCGGCCCGATCGCTCGCCTGCTGCTGGTGCTGCGAGAGCACGCGCGCCATTTCGCGCGTGACCTCGCGGAATTCCTTCTGCATGTCGCGGATCAAGGTGCGCTGGCTGGTGCGCATCTCTTCGAGGGTCGCTTCGAGGATCGTGCTCTGGTGGCTGATCCCCTGCGAGATCAGGTTGAGCGGTTCGAGCGCGGAATTCATCGCGGAGAAGTTCTCCTTGATCTCCCACAGATGGCGCGAGCCACCGACGTCGACTTCCTCGATCTTCTTCAAGCGGTCGGAGAGATCCTTGAACGCCGAGAGGGTTTCCACCACCGCGTCGCGCATCGCCTGCTGCACCACGCCGGAGTTGGAGAGCTGGCTCTGCGAGATCGAGGCGACCTCGTTGATCTTCACCGAAAGCTGCTGGATCCCCGAGGCGATCGCGGTGGACGACCCGGCCATCGCCTGGAGGCGGCGGTCGAGGCGGTTTTCCGTATCCGCGCTGCGGTCGTTGACCGCCTGGAGCAGGCCGACCGCTTCGTCCATCTTGGTCAGGGTGTCGCGGCCGATGTTGCCCTGCGCATCCTGGAACAGGCGATGGGTGTCGTTGCCGATCGCGAGCTTCTGGTCGATGGCGTTCAACACGTCGACGAGGCGGGCGCTGACCTTGGTGGAATCGGTGCTGGCGGAAACGATGGATTCGAGCTGGCTCAGCATCTGCTCGTTGGTTTCCTTCATCCGCGGGCCGAATCCGAGGAGGTCGTTGGTCTTCTTCGACGCGGCGACGTTGCTTTCGATCGCCTGCGACACCTGTTCGAGACGCTTCGCCAGGCCGTCAACGCGCGCGGTCATCTGCATCGAGCTGTCCTGCGAGCGGTGGAACAGGTCCTGGAGGTTGTTGATGTTGCCGAGCAGCTCGGCCATGAAGTCGGTGAGGAACGCCTCGGAAACGCCGCCCCGGCTCGCCGCCATCATCGCGCCCGGCAGCGGACCGCGCACCCGCTCGACCAGCGAGTTGAGGGCGTAGCGGGCTTCCGACATCACGCGGCGAACGTAGCGGCGCACGGTGAGCAGCATCACGCCGAGCATCAGGCTGCTGACCAGGCCGAACATCGACGCCGAGAAGGCGATGCCCATGCCCGCGAGGGGCTTGCGCAGCTCGCCGACGAGGTTGACGAACTCTTCCTCGAGATTGCCGCCGCCGCCCGCCATGCCGTCGAGCATTCCGGCGATGCCGGTGAGGGTATGCAGAAGGCCGATGAAGGTGCCGAGCAGGCCCATCGCGACCATGAAGCCGACGAGGAACTGCGGCAGTTCGAGGCGGCTTTCGAACTCCGAAGACAGCGCCTTCAGCTCGGCCTCGATCGCGTCCTGGTCGAGGGCGGAGGAAAGCTTGCCCCCGGTGTCCGCGATCGGCGCGAGGTAGCGATGGATCAGCCGCCGCGCCAGCCAGGATTCCTCGAGGATGTCCTTCATGTTGCCGCCCTGGGCGGCGAGCTTCTGGAACCGCCTGAGCGCGCAGCGTTCGCGCTGGGCCTGGATCAGTCGGAACAGCATCAAGAGCGCGCCCGCGGCGGCGACGCAGATGATCCCGATGTTCAGGATGCGGTTGCCGTCGATCGCGGTGATGACGAAGTCCTGGAAGATCCAGCCCACCGAAATCATCAGCGCCAGCGGCAGGATTCCCTGGAACAGGGCAAGGACGTCACTCGGCGAGCACATCCAGGTCAGGCGGTTCAATAGCGAGCGCGGAGCCATCAGCGTGCATCCTGAAATACGTTGTCGGAAAATCTGCGGAGCGGCGACGTGAGGTAGCTCAGCACGGTGCGTTGCCCGATCACCACGTCGCCGGTGATCGTCATGCCGGGAACCAGGAGCTTGCCGGCGTAGCTCGGCGGCAGCTCGTCGACGCGCAACAAGACGCGGTAGTAGGCCTCGCCCTTGGCGTCGAAAACCGTATCGGAACTGATCTCGACCACGCGCGCGTCGAGGGTGCCGATCTCGCCGCTGTCATGGGCGGAAACCCGCACGTGGGAGTCGAGCCCCTCGCGCAGTTCGCCGCGGTCGGCGGGGCGGGCGCGGGCTTCGAGCATCAGGGGGCCCGAGGTCGGGGTGATCTCGATGATCGATTCCCCCGCCTTGACCACGCCGCCGACGCTGTTCACCGCGATGCGGTTGATCACGCCGTCCACCGGCGCGCGCACCTCGGTGCGGAGCACCCGGTCGCTCTGCGCCGCCATCCCCTGCTGCAACCGGTCGATCTCGGTGAGCGTGGTGGCGAGGTCGCCCTGGGCTTCGGCGCG
>LUYR01000223.1 GCA_001603335.1 Rhodospirillales bacterium Alpha_05
TCGCAGACGTTCGATCTCGGCTACGGCTGGGACGCCGGGTTTGCCTATGCACAGCCGGACGCACTGCGCAGCGTCGCGATGTCCGAGGCGGTTCGGGGCGACGCAGCGGGCGGGTTCGATCTGCCTACGGCGACGTCTCCCGCCGAACGCGCCGCACCGCGCAGCGGCCTCGCCCGGGCGATGGCGATTCCGGTGCCGGGATCGCTGGTGCTCTTCGGATCCGGCCTTTTGATGCTGGCCGTGGTCTCGCGCCGCCGTGCGCCGCGCCGCGCCGCCTGATCTCGCAGGTCGGCCGTTGCAAATCAGTCGCAGTGTCAGCTTTCTTTACGCTTCCAAAATGCGGGTGTTTCGCACCCAGATTCGCTGGTGCGACACCATCGAATTTCGGCACGGGGCACCGTCTCTGAGTCCAGCCCCAAGCGCGGTGTGGGCGGCAATCGCCGCACCGCGCCAGACACCTCCGGAACGGGCAATCCGCATCGCGGCACCCACCGAAACATAACCCGGTCTGCTCTCCCTGCCGGTCCCGTCCGCCAGCGCCACCATACACTTGTACGCGGACGCACACGGTTCGCCCCGGCGGGTCCGGAATCCGCTCCGGTGCGATAGCCTATGCGGTTGCCGGGAAATGATAAAACCGGAAGCCGACGCCACGTCGACGATACCGCATACCTTGGCATGCGGTGCGACGCGTCTCACCCAATCTCCCGCGATTCCGACACTTCGGCGACCCGGATTTCGGCGTCGATCCGGTCCGACGTCCGCGTCGACGCCGACGCCGCCACATCGATCGTCGCCGACTTCCGGGCGGTCGCCGCACACCTCCGCCAGGGGTGTTCGCGATGCCGCCATGCCGGTCCCCGTGGCGCGATCCGTGGGCGCTTTCCGTCGCCGTCAGGTCGTGCCGTTACGGGGGTGGCCGCGGCGGTGCCGGTCTCGCGAATCCGGGGGTCGGCGGGGCCGCGAAATTCTACGTGTCACGATTTTTTACACGCAATTCCGGAGTCGCGTGGAGGGTTTTATCCTGTGTTTTCACCGACTTGCGGCACCCTTAAAAAAACCGCTTAAAATCAACGAGTTGGTACGGGGGTGTGACTCTCCCGTCGTGTCTGGATTTTTTACACGGGCTCTCGGACGGCCGGGAAATTGCCTTTTGCGACAATGGATTACGGGAATGGCACGGGGGTTGCTAGTGATGGGCCAGAGGGTTCTAGTCGGGAATTAACCAAGGAGAAACGTGATGAACAAATTTACCGCGGGGTTGTTCGCTCTTCCCATGCTCGCGATCGCGAGTGCCGCGAACGCAACGACCGTTGGCGTGACCACGGGTGAGTCCTTCATCCCCGCAGGCGCCGTCCTTGAAGATTTCACCAGCTATACCGCAGTGACCACGCCGATCGGCGGGTTCACCCCGGGCATCGGTATCGCCACCACCGATCTCGCCGGGCAGCACGTGATGCCGTTCTCCGTCGACACCGGCACCTACGCCTTCGTGTCGAAGGGCGAGAGCCCGGTCACCCTGCACCTCACCGGCGACATGACCTACTTCGGTCTGCTGTGGGGCACGGTCGATAGCTACAACACCATCGCGTTCTACGACGGCGCCACGCTCGTCGGCTCGTTCACCGGCTCCGACGTGCTGCCGGGTGCGGACGGCAGCAGCGTCGTCTACGCCAACTTCTGGGCGCATGGTGGGACGTTCGATACGGTCGTCTTCACGACCACCCAGGAAGCCTTTGAATTCGATAACGTCCGTGTCGCCGCCACGCCGCTTCCGGCCGCTTTGGGCCTGTTCGGTTCCGCGATCGTCGGCATGGGCGCGCTCGGTCTTCGTCGCCGCCGTCAGGCGTGATTTTCGAACCCAGGGCCCGTGTCCTGTAGGGGAGCACGGACCTCTACTTGAAGGGGCGGAGCAATCCGCCCCCTTTTTTTGTCTCCATCGCCAGCCGCGGCGCCCTGCCGTGTCGAAATTCCTTACAGCGGGTTTTCGGCCCGCCCCTCGCCCTAGTCCCCTGGGTTAAAGGCGTTTCTGGCGAAATGACGGAATACCCGTCCCGCGAGCAGGCGTCTTGTAAATTTACACAAAATGCGTGCAAGTATGTCGGAAGCGTGGCGAATCAATGGCTTTTGCAAGTTGGCACAACCCTTGCGGACGTGGGGCGGTGGCGCGCCGGCCTCCGGTGCGTAGTGGTTTCGACAACAGGAGTTCCAACGATGCGTATGCCTGCACTTGCCTTGATGGCTCTTCCCTTTGCCGCCCTCACGGTTACGCCTGCCGAGGCAACCACGGTGTCGCTGGTCACCGGTGTGTTGAACGCACCGAGCGATGCACTCTACCAAGATTTCGACTCCTTTGCTCCGGGCACTTACTCCTCCCTCAGCTGGGGTTCGGTCACGCTTGCGGCGGACCCGTTCGTCTCCAACGATCCCGATCCGAACTTCGTTCTCGGGACCGGCGAGGTCGGCAACCATTTCGTCGGCATCCCGGGCGGCAGCGCCCTCACTTTCACCTTTGCCGCTCCCGCCAACTACTTCGGTCTGTTGTGGGGCACGGTCGACAGCTTCAACACCATGACCTTCTATGATGGCGACACCGCGATCGCGAGCTTCACCGGCACCGATCTCCTCGATCCGCCGGACTCCACCTCCGCGATTTATGCCAACTTCTTCGCCGATGGCGGCACCTTCACCTCGGTCACCCTGACGTCGTCCGCGGACTCCTTCGAGTTCGACAACGTCCGCGTCGCCGCGACGCCGCTCCCGGCTGCCCTGGGCCTGTTCGGCTCGGCGATCGTCGGCATGGGCGCGCTCGGTCTTCGCCGCCGCCGTCAGGCTTAGTCGGCATATCCAGGGTCCGTGTCCGCGATTGCGGCATCGGGGCTCGACTCGAAGGGGCGGAGCAATCCGCCCCTTTTTTCATGGGCGGTCCTGCGCCGGGGCCGCCGGCGGCAGGTTCACCTCGGCGGTGCCGAGCGCCACGGATGGGCCGTTCGAGTTCGACAATCTGCGCGTCGCCCCCACGCCAGACGCGGACGTACGAAGGGCGGGGATCGCTCCCCGCCCTTCGCAAAACGTCGCTGGTTTCGGGCTTACTTGCCCGAGCGCCAGAGTCGTGCCTTGAGGAGTTCCCGCTCGTTGACGAACTCCTTCGGCAGACGGTCGTAGAACTTGTCGAAGTGGACCTCGTGGTCGTGCGCTTCGGCGAGGCCGGAGGTGCGGTCGACCGCCATCAGCGCGTCGAACTTGGCTTCCGGGAAGTCGAGGCCCGACCACTCCAGGTCTTCGTAGCGCGGCGTCAGGCCGAGCGGGCTTTCTTCCGCGAAGCCCCGGCCGTGGACGCGGTCGACGATCCACTTCAGCACGCGCATGTTGTCGCCGAAGCCCGGCCACATGAACTTGCCGTTCTCATCCTTGCGGAACCAGTTGACGCGGAAGATCGGCGGCGGGTTCTTGAGCTTGGCGCCGACGTTGAGCCAGTGGCCCCAGTAGTCCGCCATGTGGTAGCCGCAGAACGGCAGCATCGCCATCGGGTCGCGACGGATCGCGGCCTGGCCGACCGCGGCGGCGGTGGCTTCCGAGCCCATCGTCGCGCCGAGGTAGACGCCGTGCGCCCAGTTGTGGGCCTGGAACACCAGCGGCATGTTCTTCGACAGACGGCCGCCGAACAGGAACGCCGCGATCGGCACGCCCGCCGGGTTTTCCCAGTCCGGGTCGATCGACGGGCACTGGTCCGCCGGAGCGGTGAAGCGGCTGTTGGGGTGGGCGGCGGGTTCCGGGCTTTCCGGGGTCCAGTCGCGGCCCTTCCAGTCGATCAGGTGGGCGGGCTTCTCGTCGGTCAGGCCTTCCCACCAGATGTCGCCGTCGTCGGTGAGGCCGACGTTGGTGAAGATCGAGTTGGCGCGGCACGACGCGATGGCGTTGAAGTTGGTCTTCTCGCCGGTGCCGGGCGCGACGCCGAAGAAGCCGGCTTCCGGGTTGATCGCGTAGAGGCGGCCATCGGCACCGGGTTTGATCCAGGCGATGTCGTCGCCGACGGTCCAGATCTTCCAGCCTTCGAAGCCCTTCGGCGGCACCAGCATGGCGAAGTTGGTCTTGCCGCAGGCCGACGGGAACGCGGCGGCCACGTAGGTCTTCTCGCCCTGCGGGTTCTCGACGCCGACGATCAGCATGTGCTCGGCGAGCCAGCCTTCGTCACGCGCCATCGCCGAGGCGATGCGCAGCGCGAAGCACTTCTTGCCGAGGAGCGCGTTGCCGCCGTAGCCCGAGCCGAACGACCAGATCTCGCGGGTTTCGGGGAAGTGGGTGATGTAGATGTTCTTCGGGTTGCAGGGCCACGCGACGTCTTTCTCGCCCTTTTCGAGCGGCTTGCCGACCGAGTGGACGCACGGCACGAACTCGCCGTCCTTGCCCAGCACGTCGAGCACCTTCTGGCCCATGCGGGTCATGATCCGCATGTTGACGACGACGTACGGGCTGTCGGTGAGCTCGACGCCGATGTGGGCGATCGGGCTGCCGAGCGGACCCATCGAGAACGGCACGACGTAGAGGGTGCGGCCCTTCATGCAGCCGTCGTAGAGGCTGTGCAGGGTCTTCTTCATCTCCGCGGGATCGACCCAGTTGTTGGTCGGGCCGGCGTCCGCCTTGTTCTGCGAGCAGATGAAGGTGCGGTCTTCGACGCGCGCGACGTCCTGGGGATCGGAGCGGCAGAGGTAGCTGTTGGGACGCTTCGCGGGGTTCAAGCGCGTGAACGCCCCGGCATCGACCAGCTTCTGGCACAAACGATCGTATTCTTCCTGAGACCCATCACACCAATAAATGCTGTCGGGCTTGGTCAAGCGGGCGATCTCATCCACCCATGCCAGCAACTTCGGATTGGTCGTTGTGGCTTCGTGTCGAGTGATCACCGAACCCAGATTTTCCACGGTTACGTTCTCCCCGTATTGATTATGAGGCGCCGGACAAAAGCGCCAGATTGACCGCCGGGATGTCGCGAATCTGCGGCGCTGTCCCGGCGGAAGCCTAACCCCTGACTTTTACGTGGCGATAGAATAGCGCGTCATCGCGAAGATCGAAACACCACCCTTTCGTTCTGTTGCGATTACCTGTGGACGATTCCAAGCCTCATCGTAAGATGAGCGCCACCGCCAATCTGGCTCTAGGAGACGACGATGCGCGCTTTGGGTAGGAATGGGTTGATTTTCGGGGGCTTGCTGGCCTTTTGTCTAATCGGTACAGCTGCGGCGGAAAGCCCGATCGCGGTCGAAAATGCGTGGTCGCGCGCCACCGCCGGCGGGGCGAAGGCCGGTGCGGCGTTTTTTGTTGTCGAGAACCGGGGTTCGAATGACGATACGTTGCTCGGTGCCGACGCCGAAGTCGCCGACTCGGTCGAACTGCACACCCATATCAACGACAGCGGGGTGATGCGAATGCGTCCGGTTGAGCGTATTCTAGTACCTGCGGGTGGGCAGGCGACGCTCCAACCGGGTGGGTACCACGTGATGCTGATCGGCCTCCGTGCGCCCCTGGTGGAAGGTACGACGTTCCCGCTCGGGCTGACGTTTGCGCACGCCGGGCACATCACCGTGCCGGTGACGGTAAAAGCGACCGGCGCGCGCTGACGCGCCGGAAGGAAGACGGGAGCGGGGCGCGATTTTCGCCACAATCGCGCGTTACCGAGACGGCGCTCTGGGCCGGTGTGGGGGAGATCTGAACCGTGACCTATACGATTACATTGGTGGACGACGACCGTAACATTCTCGCGTCGGTGTCGATGGCCCTCGAGGCCGAGGGCTTCAAGGTGGTGATGTATCACGACGGTGCGGAAGGGCTCGCGGGAATCCTCGCGCAGCCGCCGGATCTCGTCGTGCTCGACATTAAGATGCCGCGCATGGACGGCATGGAGATGCTGCTCGAGCTCCGCAAGACTTCGGCGGTGCCGGTGATCCTCCTGACCTCGAAGGACGAGGAGGTGGACGAGGTGCTCGGCCTGCGCATGGGCGCCGACGACTACATCAAGAAGCCGTTCTCGCAGCGCCTGCTGATCGAGCGCATCCGCTCGCTGCTGCGCCGCGGCGAGGTCAGCCGCCAGCGCCGCGCTTCGGGCAACGACCCGGACGCGATCTCGGTGGAGGCCCTGGTGCGCGGCGACCTGGTGCTCGACCCGGCGCGCCACATGTGCGCGTGGAAGAGCCGCCCGGTCGACCTCACCGTCACCGAGTTCCTGATCGTCCAGGCGCTCGCGGTTCGGCCGGGGCACGTGAAGAGCCGCGACCAGTTGATCGACGTCGCCTACGGCGAGCACATCTACGTCGACGACCGCACCATCGACAGCCACATCAAGCGGATCCGCAAGAAGTTCCGCGACGAGGACGACACCTTCGCCAACATCGAGACCCTCTACGGCGTCGGCTATCGCTACCGCGAGAAGATCGAGTAATGGCGCTACCGGGGGAGGACGTCCGCCCAGCGGAAACCAGCGGGACGGTGCGGCGGCAGCGGCGGATTTCGCCGCTCACCCGCAAGATCCTCGCGGTCAACCTGCTGGCGCCGGTCCTCCTCGTGCTCGGTGCGCTCTACCTCGACACCTACGAGCAGGGGCTTTTGCGCTCCGAGCTCGAATCCCTGCGCGCCCAGGGCGAGATGATCGCCGCCGCGGTCGCCGAAAGCGCGGTTTCGGGCGACCCCGGCACGCGCGGCGTTCCGGGCAGCAACATGACCGCGGTGATCGAGGGCGGCCACGGCTACCGCCTGTTGCCCGAGCAGGCGCGGCACATGGTGCGTCGGCTTTCGAGCCACGTCGGGCGGCGGGTGCGCCTGTTCGACGCGCGCGGCGAC
>LUYR01000224.1 GCA_001603335.1 Rhodospirillales bacterium Alpha_05
CAAGCGCCCGCGCCCCTCGCCGACGCCGACGCCCCCAGCCCCTGGGTCACCCTGAGCGGCACGGTGCTGTCGGTCGGCGAACAGCGTTTCGTCCTCGACACCGGCACCGGCCGCATCCCGGTCGACATGGATGGCTACGCCCGCTTCGACGTCAGCCCCGGCGAGGCCGTGACCGTCACCGGACGGATGGAAAACCCGCGCACCGACCGCCGCCTGCTCAACGCCAGCGAGGTCTACGTGCCGGGGCGCAACCAACGCTTCTACGCCAACCCGAGCGACAGCGGCGCGGGCACCTACGCCTACTCCACCGACCCGGACCGGCGGATGACCAGCACGCCCGACGCGCTGCTGACCCTCACCGGCACCGTGGTCGACGCCAGCGCGCCCGACGCATTCACCCTGGCCACGCCACGCGGCACCTTCGCCGTGGACGGCAGTGCGATCGCCCAAAGCTTCAAATCCCGCCCGGTGCTGATCGGCGACACGGTCTCGGTCTCGGGCAAGCTCGACACCTCGAACCTCTTCGACCGCCGCCAGATCGACGCGACCGCGGTGACGGTGATCGCGCCGCGCAGCGCGCTCTAACCCGCGGAACGGCTCAGGGCCGGGCGCTCGCCCGGCCCTTTTCCCGAGAAAATCGGGAACCCGAACCGGGGGTCGGCCCATTACCCAAGGACTATCACACCACGTCGATGGTTCCGGCACCCGCGACGCGCCTCCACCGAACCGGGTTCGGCTGACGGGCGCACAGGTTCGCACCGGGCTTCGACCACCGAAACGAAGGGAGATAGCGAATGCGATACGCAAACACTCTGCTCGGAATGTGCTGCGCCCTGGCCCTCTCGACGGGCACGGCGCTCGCCGCCGACGCCAACACCACGAAACCCGACACCAAGATGGGCGTCTCGCCCTCGACCTCGTCGACGATGAACGCCGACCGCAAGGTGAACCAGGCCGAAGACGGCGAGTGGATTCGCCTGAGCGGCACGGTCAGCGCGGTGAGCGACGACGAGTTCACCCTCGACTACGGCAAGGACAAGATCACCGTCGAAACCGACGACTTCCCGTCGGGCGCGCTGCGCGCCCTCAAGACCGGCGACCGGGTGATTGTGAGCGGCCGGATCGACGATGGCTTCTTCACCAGCAAGGAGATCGTCGCCAGCACCGTCCGCATCCATTCGTCCAACAAGACGCTGTCCGCCAACCGCACCGCGATGGACGATAGCCACGCGGCCTTCCCGGGTGGCGACACGGCGCTCAACGCCGAGGACGGCGACCACGTCGCGGTCACCGGCAAGGTGCTGAAGACCGACGGCGACGACTTCACCAGCCAGACCGGCTCGCAGAAGATCTCCGTCGACGCCGGTGACGCCAAGAACTTCGACACCAAGCGCCTGAAGGTCGGCGACCGCGTCTCGGTCATCGGCGAGATGGACGACGGCTTGTTCTCCGGCCGGGAAATCGAGGCCTCCTCGGTGATGATCCTGTCGAACACCGCCCCCTCCACCGGCAAGGGCGCGTCCTAACCCACGGCTTTGACGACGGCGGCGGATCCTCCGCCGCCGTCGCGCCGCGACAGCCGGGAGACCGGACATGGCCGCTCCGGCGGGGCGCTCCGCGCAACATTCCTCCAAGCTGGTGATCTACGCCGCGCTCGCGGGCAATCTGCTGATCGCCGTCACCAAATTCGTCGCCGCCGCCTGGACCGGCAGCTCGGCGATGCTCTCCGAAGGCGTCCACTCCCTCGTCGACACCGGCAACCAGGGGCTGATGCTCTACGGCCTGCATCGGGCGAAACAGCCGCCGAGCGAAGAGCACCCGCTCGGCCATGGCCGCGAGCTGTACTTCTGGAGTTTCGTCGTCGCCCTGCTGATTTTTTCGCTTGGCGCCGGCATTTCGTTCTACGAGGGCGTCGTCCACGTCCGACATCCCGTCCCGATCACCGAGCCCACCGTCAACTACGTCGTCCTCGGCCTCGCCTTCGTCTTCGAGGGCGGCAGCTGGGCGGTCGCGTGGCGCGAGTTCCGCAAGCAGCGCCGGGGCGAAGGCGTGTTCACCGCCCTGGTGCAGAGCCGCGACCCCACCGGGTTCGTCGTCCTGTTCGAAGATTCCGCCGCGCTGCTCGGCATCGCCATCGCGTTCGTGGGAATGTTCCTCGCCGAGCGCCTGGAGATGCCGGTGCTCGACGGCGTCGCCTCCCTCGGCATCGGCGCGGTGCTGGCGTTGACCGCGATCGTCCTCGCGCGCGAGTGCAAGGGCCTGCTGATCGGCGAATCCGCGCGCGCCGAAACCCGGCGCTCGATCCGCGAGATCGCCGCGCGCGAACCCGGCGTGCGGCAGACCGGACGCCTGATTTCGGTTCATCTCGGGCCCGAGCAGATCGTCGTCGCGCTCGAGATCGACCTCGACGCCGACCTCGACGGCAACGATTCCGAAACCGTGATCCGCTCGCTGCGCCGGCACATCCTCGATCGCCACGCCGACGTCACCGAAGTCTTCATCTCCCCCACCGGGGCGGCGGGCTAGGCCTCGAACACCGCGCGGAAGCGGGTGTCTTCGGTGAGGATGTGGTCGGCGAAGAGTTCGTGGACGACGAAGTCGAGGACGCCGCTGGCGGCGATTTCGTCGTTGGCGTAGCGGGCGAGGAGGTCCTCGGCGCGGGCGAGCAGGTCGCGGTGAAGCTGGGCGTGATCGTGGGCGTTGCCGTAGTCGGCGGTGGCGATCAGGCGTTCTTCGTCGGCGAAATGGGCGACTTCCCGGGCGAGGAAGGCGCGGACTTCGGCGATGATCTCGTCCTTGTTGGCGGCAGAGTCGGCGAGCGCGATGAGGGCGTTGGCGTTGGCGAACAGGGCGCGGTGCTGCGCGTCGATCTCCGGGCTGCCGCTGGCGTAGCCGTTGCGCCAGATCAGCCGCGTCGGGCGCACCGCGTCGGCGGTGGGGCCGGAGCCGAGTTCGACGCCCTCGATCCGCACCGCGTCGCGGCCTTCGGCCTTGGCGCGGTAAAGCGCCGTGTCGGCGCGTTGCAACCATTCCGCCCAGGTATCCGAGGTGAGGCAGGCGGCGACGCCGATGCTCGCGGTGATCCGCACGCCACCCGCAAAGGCGTGCGCGCGCACCCGCGTGCGCAGGCGCTCGGCGATCGCGGCGGCGTCGGCAAGGCCGCTCATCGGCAGAATCGCGATGAACTCCTCGCCGCCCCAACGGCCGAGGATGTCGGTATCGCGGATCGAGATTCGCGCGATCTTGGCGAAATCCTTGAGCACCGCGTCGCCGACCGCATGACCGAAGCGGTCGTTGACCTCCTTGAAGTGATCGAGGTCGACGAGGATCGCCGCCACCGGGTGGCCGTAGCGCCGCAGCCGCGCGCGCTCGCGCTCGGCGACCTCCTCGATGCGGACGCGGTTCCAGCACCCGGTGAGGCTGTCGCGCCGCGCAAAGTCGCGCAGGCGGGCGTCGGAGCGTTCCTTCGTCATCATCACGAAGCCGTTGGAGGTCAGCACGATCGCCGCGAACACCGAGAAGAACGCCACCGACTGCGGCGCCGTCGGGTGGAGGAACTCGTGCAGCGCCTCGGGACGGAACGCGGCGGTCCAGATCCGCGAGGTCGCGCCGACGACGTAAAGGACCATGCCCGCCAGGATCAGGTTGCGACCGCGGGTGGGAAAATCGTAGCGGAAGCGCAACAGGCGCAAGCCGATCAGCGCGATCTGGACGAGATAGACGAGGTTGGCGAGGGTGATGCGCGCGTGGAGCTCGCCGACGGTGAACAGCAGGCCGAACCCGAGCAGCAGCGGCGGCAGGAACACCCCGGCGCGGTTTTGCGGAGTCTGCTGGAACTGGTGGATCGCGGCGAGGAACAGCGCCATCGCCACCGCGAGCAGAAGGTTTCCCCCCGCGGCGAGAATGGCGTCGGCGATCACGCCGCGTGCGTCGAGCAGGGCGAACACGCTCGCCTGCATGACGAGGCCGAGGGCCCAGATCGCCAGCCCGTCACGCGCGCCGCGCGACCCCCAGGCGAGGGTCGCGGCGAGGGCGAGGCAGGAGACGATGATCGTCGCGAAAATCGTGGGGAGGTCGGGGTGGGAAAACATCGGGCCTGACGACTGGAAGAGATCTCCCTAATATTGGCCTGCCTCGCCGGGATTCCACTAGGGTTTGATTTCCACCTTCACCGCCTCGTCATCCACGCCGACGACGCGGACCTCCGTGCCCTCCGGGAAGTCGTCGTCGCCCACGGCTGCGTAGACCTCGTCGCGGATACGCACGGTACCGTGGCCGTTCTTGAACCCCCTCACCACCGGCCCGCTGCGGCCGACGAGGCCGAGCCCGGCGCGCGTGGTGTTGGGCGCCGCCGCCTCG
>LUYR01000225.1 GCA_001603335.1 Rhodospirillales bacterium Alpha_05
GGTGAGGCGCACCGCGCCCTGGCCGCAGGCGACGGTGAGCGCGTCGTCGAGCGCGGTGCCGGGTTCGCCCTCGCCGTTGCCGACCACCGCGTTCAAAATCTTCACCCGCTCGCCGCCCAGTTCGCACCACGCACCGGGGAAGGGCGAGAGGCCGCGGATCTTCGCCGAGACTTCCGCCGCCGGGCGCAGCCAGTCGATCCGCGCTTCCGCCTTGTCGATCTTCTGCGCGTAGGTGACGCCCTCTTCCGGCTGCGGCGTCGGGGTGACGTCGCCGATCGCGAGGCGGGCGAGGGTGGCGACCACCAGCTTCGCGCCGATTTCGGCGAGACCGTCGTGGATCGTCGCGGCGGTGTCGTGGTGGCCGATCGGCAGCCGCTCGGTGCTCAGCATCGCGCCGGTGTCGAGGCCCTTGTCCATCTGCATGATGGTGACGCCGGTGGCGGAGTCCCCGGCCATGATCGCGCGCTGGATCGGCGCGGCGCCGCGCCAGCGCGGCAGCAGCGAGGCATGGATGTTGATGCAGCCCATGCGCGGCGCGTCGAGGATCGCCTGCGGCAGGATCAGGCCGTACGCCGCGACCACCGCGATGTCGAGCTTGAGATCGGCGAAGGCGGCCTGGTCCTCGGGCGACTTCAGGTTCACCGGGCAGCGCACCGGGATGCCGAGTTCCTCGGCCTTGGCCTGCACCGCCGAGGGCACGAGCTTGTAGCCGCGTCCGGCGGGGCGGGGCGGCTGGGAATAGACGCAGACGACGTCGTGATGCGCGGCGACGGCTTCGAGGGCGGTGGCGGCGAAATCGGGCGTACCCATGAACGCCACGCGCAGGCGGATGTCCCCCATCGTGTCCCCCAGGTGCTTGCGGCGATCAGGCCGAGCGCGCCTGTTCCTTTTCTTTCTTCAGCTTGCGCAGGATGATGTTGCGCTTGAGCGAGGAGAGGTAGTCGACGAACAGGACGCCGTCGAGGTGGTCGATCTCGTGCTGCACGCAGGTGGCGAACAGGCCGTCGGCCTCGACCTCCTGCTTCGCGCCGTCGCGGTCGAGGAAGCGCACCTTGACCACCGCCGGGCGCTCGACCTCGGCGTAGTGGGTCGGCAGCGAGAGGCAGCCTTCCTCGTAGGTGCTGAGTTCGTCGGATTCCCAGATCACCTCGGGGTTGACCAGGGCCATCGGCGCGGGCGGCTCGTCCTTGCCCGCCACGTCGAGCACGATCACCCGCTTCAGCACGCCCACCTGCGGCGCGGCGAGGCCGATGCCGGGCGCGTCGTACATGGTTTCGAGCATGTCGTCGATCAGCGTGCGGATGTCGTCGTCCACCGCCTCGACCTTTTGGGCCTTGGCCTTCAAGCGCGGGTCGGGAGCGACCAGGATCGGCAGTATCGCCATGGGGCGCGGGTATCCTCAGTTGCAAATCTCTATCAATGGGGAAATAGGGCGAATTGCCCCTTCGCGTCAAGCAATGCCTACCTTATCCTGCGCCGATACCACAGGAGAGTATGTAAGCATGAGTTTCGGATTGGGCGAATTGATCGCGCTTGCCGCGATCGCGGCGGCGCTGGCCGGGCTGGTCGCGTGGCTGGCGGCGCGGCAGGGACCGAAGGCTCCGGCTTCCGACCCGCTGCTGGGCGAGTTGGTCGGGCGTCTGGGGCAGATGGCGCAGACCCAGGCGGCGCAGCAGGCGATGCTGGCGGAGCGGATGCAGGCGCAGGAGCGCGCGCTCAACAAGGCGATGGACGAGCGCCTCGCCGACGTGACCAAGCGCATCGGCGAAGGGCTGGTGATGTCCGCCGAAAAGACCTCCGCCACCCTGCACGACCTGCGCGAGCGTCTTGCGGTGATCGACGCGGCGCAGCAGAACCTCACCGCGCTCTCGACCCAGGTGGTGGGCTTGCAGGACATCCTCTCCAACAAGCAGGCGCGCGGCGCGTTCGGCGAAGTGCAGATGCACGATATCGTCACCGCCGCCCTGCCCGCCGACGCCTACGGCTTCCAGGCGGTGCTCTCCAACGGCCGCCGCGCCGACTGTCTGCTGCTGTTGCCCAACCCGCCCGGCCCGATCGTGATCGACGCCAAGTTCCCCCTCGACGGCTATCAGGCGCTGCGCGACTGCGGCGACGATCCGGCGCGCAAGATCGCCACCCGCCGCTTCGCCGACGACGTCTTGAAGCACATCAAGGACATCGCTGCACGATACATCATTCCCGGCGAGACCGCGGAATCGGCGCTGATGTTCCTTCCTTCCGAGGCGGTCTACGCCGAGCTTCACGCCAACTTCCGCAACGTCGTCGAGGAATCCTACCGCAACCGCGTCTGGATCGTTTCCCCCACCACCTTGATGGCGACCCTGAACACCGTCCGCGCGGTGCTGAAAGACGTGCAGATGCGCAAGCAGGCGGGCCGCATCCAGAAGGAGGTCGGCACCCTGCTCGAGGACGTGAAGCGGTTGGAAACCCGCCTCGGCGGCCTGTTCACCCACATCAACCAAGCACAGAAGGACGTCGGACTCGTGGAGACTTCGATGGGCAAGATCATCAGCCGCGCCGAAAAGATCGAGGCGGTGCAACTCGGCGAGGCCGACACCGACGAACTCGTCGCCCACGCGCCGCCCGAGGCGCTGCCGAAGGCGGAGGTCTGAGCCATGGAGGAGCTTTCGCCGTTCAAGGCCGATACCGGCCTGGTGTTCTGGGGCTGGATGATCGCGGGCGTGCTGATCTACCTGTTCGGCTCGTGGAAGAACTTTCCCGTCGTCCGCGCGCTCGGCGTCGGCGGCGTGTTCGCCGGACTGGCGCTGTGGGGCCTGGGGCAGGTCGCGCCGCTCGAGCAGTTCGCGATCTGGATCGGCATGTCGATCCTCTCGTGGTTCGGCGGTCGGCGGATCGCGCGGCGCGAGGCGGCGGCGCCCAACACCACGCGCGCCGGGCTCGGCCTCGTCGGCCGC
>LUYR01000226.1 GCA_001603335.1 Rhodospirillales bacterium Alpha_05
CACAATAAGGGGTGGGAAGAAAAATCCCCACTGTCCCTGTTCTTTTTTTCACTCTCCGGAGGCGAACAGCATGCCGTGCAGGGTGATCAGGCGGGAGGCCATCAGTTCCGCGAGGACGGCGGCCCTTTCGCTTCCCGGCTCTTCGTCCAGCAGCGGGACAAGCTCTTCCAGAAGGGAGAAGTCGCAGAAGGCGATCATCTGCAGGGGGCCGAAGGGGCCCCATTGGGCGAGGCTGCCCAGGTTCGCCCCCCGGTAACTGCCCTTGAAGCCGGAAGCCTCAAGGTTTTTGTATGCCCCGGTACGGGTAAAGACCGTCACCAGGCTGCGGGATTTTGTTTCGTGGTCCGCCCGGGCCGCCCGGAGGTCCTCTTCGAGGCGTTCCATCTCCCCGAAGGAACGCCCGTCTCCCAGGGCGTCAAGGAACTCCCGGGACTTCTCCGCACGCTGTTTCCCGGACCGGAGGCACCTGTGCTGCCAGCGGTCCTCCCACATCGGAGGGCGCTCCCACGGTCCCCGGTAAAAGCACACGGGCTCCAGAAGCTCGGTGACCAGAAAGACTTCCTTCGGCTCAAGCCATTCCCCCACCGCCACAAGGATTTCGTTCCCGTCGTCGCCGTCGGCGGAGGCAAGGGAGCGCCCGGCGGGCACGACCAGGGTGACCCGTTTGTCAAGAAAGGGGGCATGGACCTCCACCCTCCTGACGATGTTCCCCGGGGACGGATCGGGGTCTATTTCCGTCCCTCCGGTCGTCTCGAAATGGAGCCATGTGGTCATCTGCGGCCCGGCGGGCATGAAATCCGGGAGGGTCGCGGCACTCCAGACCTTTTCGCAGAGGATCCGCGAATGCTCCGGCTCCGGGGATCCGGGAACGAGAAGGGCCACATGGGGCCTGTCCTTCTCCACCGCGCAGTTTCTATTGAGGACAACGCGCCTGTCCCCGAGGGTGTAGAGCGCTTCCGAGATGGAAAGATCCCCGATGCGTTTCGGGATGCCGTCGATCCGCACTCCGTCTTTCTCTCCGGCGCACGGGGCTGCTGCAGGACGGGGCGCCTCCTGGACGGGCGGCCTGTTCAGGTCCATTTCGCGCTCTGCTTCCAGGTTGTCCTTGAAGCAGTCCCTGAAGGAATCCTTCCCGCCCCGCCGTTCCGGACGCAGGAGGCCGCTCTCGTCGAACAGGCCGCAGACGGTCACGGACCACCCCTCCGGCCTGCGGAGGATGGCGCTGTTCCCCACCAGGGAGGAAGGTGTCTCGAAGGGCAGCTCCTTGAGACGGCTTTCTCCGCCGCAGGCGGCGAGGCGGCCGGTGAAGAAGGAGAGAATGTCCTCCGACGACGTGGCGCCGTAGAGCTCCCAGTCCGGAAAGAACCCCGGATGGCCCGGAAGCAGGGCGGAGGTGAGCACCCCGTCGATGGTGCCGCGGAGGGACTGGAAGGCATACCCTACCCGGGCGGTATCCCGTGAGCTCCACCGGTGCAGTTCGGGCAGGACGAAAAAGGCCCCGGCTCCGGCGGCGCAGACGCGGAGCAGAAATGCAAGGGTCGCCTCACTCCAGTCCGGCGTGTGGATGAACAGGGGCTCTCCGCCGGGATCGGATACGAAGGGCCGGGTCCATGTCTTCGGGGAGCACCTTTCAAAGTCCGTCAGCAGGGGTATGATCGTGTCGAAATGGTTCATCACCGTAACGCTGCTCCCTCTAAGAAAGACGGCCTCGAAGCTGCCCCGGATGCCCTGGGGAATGCGCTCCATCCACTGGGGGGGCTTTCCTGTGTACCTTTGGCCGGAAGACGATGAGACGAGGGACTGGATTTCGTAGGCGCAGTCCAGCAGGATCCGCGACAGAGGGATTCCCCCCTCCCGGGACAGAATTCCGGAAAAACGGAAGAGGCTTTTGAGCCCCATGCGCAGATTGTCGTTCCAGTGGCGGTCGTTGGAGGTGAGGTTGACGGAGGCACCCTGGGCGGAGAGGCAGTAGTCGGCGAACAGTTCGGCCGCCTCCTCGCCGCCCGGAACCATGGCATAGCACTCCGCCGCCAGGTCCACGGGAAGGTTCTCCCGGAAGGAAGGGGCCAGCAGGCCCGGAAACCTGTCCAGAACGGGCGGGACTTCGGGCAGCCCGCTCACCGTGACGATCCGCCGGCCCCTGACCGCCTCGAGGCCGGCATGCTTCACGGCGGTTCCGTACCGCAGGGAGGGCGTACCCCCCAACACCGCTCCGATCATTCAGTCCTCCTCCTTTTCCGGCGTGCCGCCGGCCCTTTCCCCGGGGGACCGCTCCCTCCCCGGGGCTTGTACACACCCCTGCGACACGGTCCTGTGCCACATGGCCGCTTCCTCCACTCCGAAATCCTCCCCGCACCGGAGGGCCGCCCGCTCTTCCTTCGTAAAATGAAAGCCCGTCTGGGCCAGCAGGAACGCCACGAAGGGAACCGGGGACTGGGGCCGGCCGTTTTCGCCCTTCTCCCGCCGCTTCCTCCCGGAGTCCTCCTTGGATTCCCAC
>LUYR01000227.1 GCA_001603335.1 Rhodospirillales bacterium Alpha_05
GCGGGCGAGCCGCGCCCGGTGGTGATGCGGCGCGGCCTGGTGTCGACGCCGACCGCCTTCATGCGCGACGTCGGTGGCGTGCCGCTGCTCAAGATCACCCGCTTCAGCCAGCAGACCGTGGCGCTGTCGCGCCGCCTGATCGAGGAAACCCTGGCGGAGCACGAACAGCCGCTCTCCGGCCTGATCCTCGATTTGCGCGGCAATCCGGGCGGGCTGCTCGACCAGGCGGTCAACCTCTCCGATCTGTTCCTGACCAAGGGCGACATCGTCTCGACCCGTGGACGGCATCCGCAGACGCAGCAAAGCTATCAGGCGACCCAGACCGACGTGCCGGGCGGCGACATCCTCAAGGGGGCGCCGATTCTGGTGCTGGTGGACGGCAAGACCGCCTCCGCCGCCGAGATCGTCGCGGCGGCGCTCCAGGCCGACGACCGCGCGGTGGTGATCGGCACCACCTCCTACGGCAAGGGCACGGTCCAGACCGTGGTGGCGATGCCCAACGGCGGCGAGATGACCCTCACCTGGTCGCGCTTCTACACCCCCTCGGGCTACGCGCTGCACGGCCTGGGGGTGATGCCGACGGTGTGCACCGCCGAGGGCCGCACCACGCCGGAAATGCTGATGGCGTCGCTCTCGGGCGGCACCCTGCCCGCGATCGCCAACTACAGCCGCTGGCGCTCGGTGGCGCTCTCCGACGTCGAGGGCCGCCACACCCTGCGCCAGGTCTGCCCGCCCGAAGACCACGCCAACCGCGACGCCCTCGACCTCGACGTCGCTCAGGCGATCCTCGAAACTCCCGGCGCATACCGCACCGCGCTCGCGATCCTCGACGCCGCTTCGGCAAGCAGCGCCGGGCGATAGCGGATTTGCGCTTGACTTCCCGCGGATAACCTTTATTTTCCGCGCTTCAACACGCGTAACGCATCTCTAACGATGGATACAGAGTCATGGCCAAGCCCGCCACTGTGCAGATCAAGCTGGAAAGCACCGCCGGCACCGGCTATTTCTACGTGATCAAGAAGAACCCGCGGAACACCACCGAAAAGATGGAATTCCGCAAGTACGATCCCGTGGTGCGCAAGCACGTCGCTTTCAAAGAGACGAAGCTGAAGTAAGACGCTCGGGTTCGACGCGAATTCCAAAACCCCCGGCCTCGCGGCCGGGGGTTTTGTCATGCCAGGACGCCGCGCAGCCGCGCCAGAACCTCCCCCGCCTCGAACGGCTTGGAGATGAACGCGGCAAAGGGTTGATCCTCCCAGGCGGTTTCCAGCAGATCCATGGCGTCGAGGCCGCTGCAGGCCCAGATCGGCACGTCCTTGAGCGCCGCCTCGGCCTTGAACCGCCGTGCCCACTCCGCACCGCTGCCGTCGGGCAGGCGCAGGTCCATCACCACCAGCGCCAGAGCCCCCGCTCGCGCCGCAGCCAGCCCGTCTGCGCCATTTGGCGCAATTTCCGCCTCGCCGCCCGCGAGGGCGACGAGCTCGGCCCAGAGCCGGGCGCCGGGGCCGCTGTCCTCGACGATCAGAACCTTCACGATGCGACGCTCCGCGCCAGCCGCACCGCCGCGCAGGCGGCGAAACCCCAGCCGAGGATCATCACCAGCGCGCCGATCGGAACGACCGGGCCGAGACTGATGGCGGCGAAGGCGTGGAGATAGAGCCCACCGGAGAACCCGAGGACGCCCAACAGCCAGCACAGCGCCGCCCAGCGCAGGCATCCGGCGGCGGCGGCGTC
>LUYR01000228.1 GCA_001603335.1 Rhodospirillales bacterium Alpha_05
ACCCGAATGGTGCCGCCGACGCGGGCCGCGCCGTCGCGCGCGGCACGCAGCAGTTCGTCGATCTTGGCGCGTCTGGCGATCTCGTCCTGCATCACCCCGGCCTCCCGCCGTTGGCGATCCCTAGTCTGGAACGACTCTCATTCTAGCACGCGCCATGGTCCTCAGCCATCGCGGGAATTCACCGGCTTGCCCTCGGCGTCGAGGACGAGTTCGCCGTCTTCCTTGCGGAATTCGCCCTTCGGCATCTCGGGCAGCAGGTCGAGCACCAGCTCGGACGGGCGGCAGAGGCGGGTGCCCTTGGGCGTGATCACCACCGGGCGTTCGAGCAGGATCGGGTGCGCCGCCATCGCGTCGAGGATCGCGTCGTCGGAGAGATCAGGATTGTCGAGGCCGAGCTCGGCGTAGGGCGTGCCCTTCTTGCGCAGCATCGCGCGCGGCGGCACCTGCATCCGCTCGGCGAGATCCTTGAGCGCGGCGCGGTCGGGCGGCGACTTGAGGTATTCGACGACATGGGGCTCGATTCCGGCGTGGCGGATCAGCGCAAGCACGTTGCGCGACGTGCCGCAGGCGGGGTTGTGGTAGATCACGACATCCATGGGAAAATCCTTGGTCAGGAGGAGGCGTCAGTCTCGCATAATCGGGGTTTGACGCGCTAGGTTCCATGGCGCATTATGCGCTCAGGCGCATAAACGGATATACGCACATGGCCGCACCGATTTCCCTTCTTTCCGCCCTTGCCGAACCCACCCGCCTCGGCGCGCTGCGCCTGCTCTGGCCGGGGGAGGAGCTGTGCATCTGCGAGCTGATGGACCAGCTCGGCGCGACCCAGTCGCGGATGTCGCGCCACATGGGCGTGCTCAAGGCCGCCGGATTGGTGACCGACCGCCGCGACGCGCAGTGGGTGCGTTATCGCCGCAATTCCGGCCTCGACGCCGCCGCCGTGGCGGTGGTCGACGCGGTGCTGGCGCTGCCCGTCGAAACTCCGGCGGAGGCGGCGGCATGAGTTGCGGTTGCGCCGGTCCGGCTCCCGAACTTCCCGTCGCCTCGCCCGAAACCCCGTCGTCGCGGGCGCTGCTGGCGCGCGTCGCGCTCGGCCTCGCCGCTTGGGCGGCGGTCTACGCCATGCTCCAGCCCGCTGCCGACTGGGTGGTGGCGCAGCTCCCCATCGACCCGGCCAGCCACCTCGCCGAGGCGCTCGCGTTCTTCGTCTACGACACGCCGAAGGTGCTGATGCTCCTCGCCCTGGTGGTGTTCGCGATGGGCGTGGTGCGCAGCTTCTTCTCGCCCGAGCGCACCCGCGCGGTGCTCGCGGGCAAGCACGAGGGCGTCGGCAACGTCGCCGCCGCGACCCTCGGCATCGTCACGCCGTTCTGCTCGTGCTCGGCGGTGCCGCTGTTCATCGGCTTCGTCTCCGCCGGAGTGCCGCTCGGCGTCACCTTCTCCTTCCTCATCGCCGCGCCGATGGTCAACGAGATCGCCCTCGGCCTGCTCTTCGCCCTGCTCGGCTGGCAGGTCGCGGCGGCGTATCTCGGCTTCGGCCTCGGCATCGCCATCGTCGCGGGCTGGGTGATCGGCCGCTTCCGCCTCGAAGGCTGGCTCGAACCCTGGGTGCGCGAGGTCCGCGCGGTTGCCGTCGAGTTGCCGCCCGAGCGCCTGACGCCGGCCGACCGCATCGACGCGGGGGTCGAGGCGGTCAGGGACATCGTCGGCAAGGTGTGGACGTGGATCATCGCCGGGATCGCGCTCGGCGCGTTCATCCACGGCTACGTTCCCGCCGACCTGCTCGCCGAGATCATGGGCCGCGACGCCTGGTGGTCGGTGCCCGCCGCGGTGGCGCTGGGGATTCCGATGTATTCCAACGCCGCCGGGATCGTGCCGGTGGTCGAGGCGTTGCTCGGCAAGGGCGCGGCGCTCGGCACCGTGCTCGCGTTCATGATGAGCGTGATCGCGCTCTCCGCGCCGGAGATGATCATCCTGCGCAAGGTTCTGTCCGCGAAGCTGATCGCGGTGTTCGCCGGGGTCGTCGGGGTGGGCATCCTCGGCGTCGGCTATCTCTTCAACCTGCTGTTCGCCTGAAAGAGGGACGCATGAAAGACGTGAAGGTTCTGGGTCCGGGCTGCAAACGCTGCCAGACCACCGCCGAAATGGTGCAGGCCGAGGCCGACAAGCTCGGCATCGCCATCACCCTGGAAAAGGTCACCGACTACGCCGCGATCGCGGGCTACGGCATCGCCTCGACGCCGGGCATCGTCGTCGACGGCAAGGTCGTCCACGCCGGCGGCCTGCCGAAGGCGGCGGACATCGACGCCTGGCTCGCCTGAGCCGTCACGCGCCGGGGCGGTGCATCAAAAACCGCGCCGCCTCGGAAATCGTGAAGTAGTCCGCCGCGCCGCCGCCGCGCAGGATCGGCTCGCCCTTCACCGTGTCGTAGACGCCGTTCTCGATCAGGCGTTCGTCGATGTGGATCATCACCGCTTCGCCGAGGGTCAGCCAGGTGTCGGTCTCCGACCCGTCGGCCGCGGTGAGGCGGATCATCTGGGTCAGCTTGCACTCGAAGCATACCGGGCTTTCGGCCACGCGCGGCGACTTCACCGCCAGCGACGGCGCGGGAGTGAGCCCGGCCAGCGCGAATTCGTCGACGTCGGGCGGCACGATCGCGGCGCTCGCGTTCATCTGCTCGGCAAGCGGCACGGTGGCGAGGTTCCAGGTGAACTCGCCGGTCTCGGCGATGTTGCGCACGCTGTCCTTCCAGCCGATGCTGGCGAAGCCCAAGATCGGCGGGCGGTAGTTGAACAGGTTGAAGAAGCTGTAGGGCGCGAGGTTGAAGCCGCCCGCCGCGCGGTGGGTGGCGATCCAGCCGATCGGGCGCGGCGCGACGATCGAATTCAACGGGTCGTGGGCGAGGCGATGCCCCTCCGCCGGGGCGAACACGTGATAGGCGGTCATCGGCGGGCTCCTCGGGCGGGGTCAGTCATCGGAGGGCACGGCGATCGAGCCTTCCAGGGTGTAGCGCAGGCCCTCGGGCGAGAACACCCGGTCGGCGCGGCCGGAGAAATACGACGGCACGATGCGGTCGATCAGGGTGGTGCCGAAGCCGGTTTCCGACGGCGGCACCACCGGCGGGCCGCCGCTCTCGCTCCAGTCGAAGACGAAGCGCGCC
>LUYR01000229.1 GCA_001603335.1 Rhodospirillales bacterium Alpha_05
GCGCAGGCGCGCGCCGGTCTTGCGGCAATGGCGGAAGCGCTGCGCCGCGCGGCTCGCCAAGGCCTGATAGGTATAGGGTTTACGGTCGAACACCGCCACCGGCACGGAGCGGAAAATCCGCTCCCAGCGGTCCCACTTGGGGATCTGCAACAGGTTGTCCGCGCCCATCAGCCAGACGAATCGGATTTTCGGGAAGCGGCGCTTGAGCGCGTCCAGGGTGTCGGCGGTGAAGTGGGTGCCGAGCCGGGTTTCGATGTCGGTGACGCGAATCCGCGGATGCCGGACGATGCTGCGCGCGCGCCGCACCCGTTCCTTGAGGTCGAGCATGGTGCGGCTGCTCTTGAGCGGGTTTTGCGGCGACACCAGCCACCACACCTCGTCGAGGCCGAGGCTGTTGATCGCTTGCAGGCTGATGAAGCGGTGCCCCTGGTGCGCCGGGTTGAACGACCCGCCGAGCAACCCGACGGTGCGGACGCGACGATCGCCGCCGGGGGGCAAGGGGCGCTTGCGGACGAGGGGCTTGAACGGGCGCATCGATGGCGGCGGGTCAGGGGCGCGTCTGTCCGGCGCCGCGCACCTTGTACTTGTAGCTGGTGAGCTGCTCCAGGCCGACCGGGCCGCGCGCATGGAAGCGACCGGTGGAGATGCCGATCTCCGCGCCCATGCCGAACTCGCCGCCGTCGGCGAACTGAGTCGAGGCGTTGTGCACCACGATCGCGCTGTCGACGCCGTTGAGGAAGGCTTCCGCCGCCGCTGCGTCGTCGGTGATGATCGCATCGGTGTGGTGCGAACCGTGGCGCGCGATGTGGGCGAGGGCTTCGTCGAGGCTCGCGACGGTGCGCACCGAGACGATCGCGTCGAGGTATTCGGTGTCCCAGTCGGCGTCGGTGGCGGGCACCATGCGCGAGTCGAGCGCGCGGGATTCGGCGTCGCCGCGCACTTCACAGCCCGCGCCGACCAGCGCGTCCACCACGCCCGGCAGAACCCGGCCGAGCGCGGCGCGGTCGATCAGGATGGTTTCGGTCGCGCCGCAGACGCCGGTGCGGCGCATCTTGGCGTTGAGGATCACGTCGCGCGCCATCTCGGCGTTCGCGTCGGCTTGGACATAGGTGTGGTTGATGCCGTCGAGGTGCTTGAACACCGGAATCCGGCTTTCGCGCGACACCCGCTCGATCAGCCCCTTGCCGCCGCGCGGCACGATCACGTCGACCGCGTCGTCCATGGTGAGGAGAATTCCGACCGCGTCGCGGTTGGTGGTGGGGATCATCTGGATCGCGGTTTCCGGCAGTCCTGCGGCGCGCAAGCCGGTGATCAGCGCGGCATGGATCGCCTTGACCGAGCGGAAGCTCTCCGAGCCGCCGCGCAGGATCGCGGCGTTGCCCGACTTCAGGCAGAGCGCGCCCGCGTCCGCCGCGACGTTCGGGCGGCTTTCGAAGATGATGCCGATCACGCCCAAGGGCACCGCGACGCGCTCGATGTCGAGGCCGTTCGGGCGGTCCCAGCGCGCCATGCTGCGGCCGACCGGGTCGGGCAGGGCGGCGACCGCCTCGAG
>LUYR01000230.1 GCA_001603335.1 Rhodospirillales bacterium Alpha_05
ATCGTGGAAAACCGCCCGCCGCTGTCCCGATGGCATCCGGACTTCGCCGAGGCCTTCGCCCGCTTTGCCGAGGAGTGACGGCGATGTGGCAACCCGCAGCGAGCTATCCCGACCCGGCGATCCGATCCCTCGACCCGCGCTTCGACGACCTGGTGCTGTCGAACGCGGCGGTCGAGCGCCTGTTCACCGGTACCCGCTGGGCGGAAGGTCCGGTGTGGTTCGGCGACGGGCGGTACCTGCTCTGGAGCGACATTCCCGGCGACCGGATCCTGCGCTGGGACGAGGAGACCGGCAGCGTGTCGGCCTTCCGCCGCCCGAGCGGCTTCGCCAACGGCAACACCCGCGACCGCCGGGGCCGCCTCGTCACCTGCGAGCACGGCCTGCGGCGCCTGACGCGCACCGAGTACGACGGCAGGATCACCGTCCTCGCCGACCGCTTCCGCGGCAAGCGGCTCAACTCGCCCAACGACGTGGTGGTGAAGTCGGATGGCAGCATCTGGTTCAGCGACCCGACCTTCGGCATCCGAAGCGATTACGAAGGACACCGCGCCGAGGCCGAGCTCCCCACCCGCGTCTACCGCCTCAACCCCGAGACCGGGGCGATGACGATCGCGGCGAGCGGCGTCGACAACCCCAACGGCCTCTGCTTCTCGCCCGACGAATCCCTTCTCTACGTCGTCGAATCCGGCAGCCGCCCCCGCACCATCCGGCGCTACCGCGTCAAGGGCGAGCGCCTCGAAGGCGGCGAGGTTTGGGTCGACGCGGGCCCGGACGGCGCGCCCGACGGCATCCGCTGCGACGCGAACGGCAACGTCTGGGCGGGTTGGGGCAGCGGCTCCGAGGAGAACGGCGTGAAGGTGTTCGCACCCGATGGAACCCTCCTCGGCCGCATCGCATTACCCGAGCGATGCGCCAACCTCTGCTTCGGCGGCCGGGCGCGCAACCGCCTGTTCATGGCCGCGGGGCAATCGCTCTTTGCACTCTACGTTGCGGTCCGAGGCGCATGAGCCAAGGAGACGCCGATGCCACCCCAACCCCAAACCCTGATCCTCGACGCCAACGCCTGGGTGCCCAACAGCCCGCGCCCGGTGCTGATCTATCGCGACGCCATCGATACGCGCGGCGACACCGCCGCGGCGGCGGAAGCGATGTTCGCCGCCAACGGCTGGCCGCCGCAATGGCGCGCCGGGATCTTCGACTACCACCACTACCACACCACCACCCATGAAGCCCTGGCGGTGGTGCGCGGCTCGGGCAAGCTGATCCTCGGCGGGCCGGACGCCGCGGAGGTGACGGTGCAGGCCGGAGACGTTCTGGTTTTGCCCGCGGGCACCGGGCATTGCTGCAAAAGTTCGAGCGACGATTTCCTGGTGGTGGGCGCGTATCCACCCCATGTGGAATGGGACAACCGCCGCGAAGCGCCGACGCAGGAGATGCTGGCGCGCATCGCGACCCTCCCCTTCCCCAAATCCGATCCGGTCGGCGGACCGGGCGGACCCTTGCCCGCGCTATGGGCCTGAAGTCGACACTGCTGAAGGAGTTGGATACATATGGAACGGATCACTCTCGCCGATTCCGGCGTCGAAACCTCGCGCATCGCCCTTGGCACCTGGGCCATCGGCGGACGGATGTGGGGCGGCACCGACGAGGCCGAGTCCATCGCTGCGATCCAGGCTGCCGTCGACCAGGGCGTGACCCTGATCGACACCGCCCCTGCCTACGGCGTCGGCCGCTCGGAGGAAATCATCGGCAAGGCGCTGAAAGGCGGCCTGCGCGCCAAGGCTGAGATCGCCACCAAGGGCGGCCTCACCTTCGTCGACGGCAAGATCCGCCGCGATTCCAGCCCGAAGCGGATCCGCGAGGAGGTCGAGGAATCGCTGAAGCGCCTGCAAACCGACGTCATCGACCTCTACCAGATCCACTGGCCGGATCACTCCGTACCGTTCGCCGAGACCGCCGCCGCGCTCGAGGACCTGCGCAAGGCCGGGAAGATCCGCGCGATCGGCGTGAGCAACTACTCGGTCGCCGAGATGGACGAATTCCGCACCGCCGCCGAACTCGACACCGTGCAGCCGCCCTACAACCTGTTCGAACGGGAAATCGAGGCCGACATCCTCCCCTACGCCCGCCACGACCGCCTCACCGTGCTTTGCTACGGTGCGCTCTGCCGCGGCATGCTGGCAGGGCGGATCAACGCCGCGACCAAGTTCAGCGGCGACGATTTGCGCCAGAACGACCCGAAGTTCCAGCAGCCGCGCTTCGGCAACTACCTCGCGGCGGTCGAGGAACTGAAGACCCTGGCGCGCGAGCGCTTCGACAAGTCGCTGCCCGCGCTCGCGGTGCGCTGGGTGCTCGACCAGGGCCGGACGATCGCACTCTGGGGTGCGCGCCGCCCCGACCAACTCGCGCCGATGGCGGAAGTCGACGGCTGGCGCATCGACGCGAAAGCGATGATCGAGATCGACGCGATCCTCGCCCGCCACGTGCCCGAGCCGATCGCGCCGACCTTCATGGCGCCCCCGGCGAACCGCCCGGCGGCGTAACCGCGAACGCCCGCCTGACCGTCACCCGGCGGTCAGGCGGACGATCCAGATCTGGTTGTTGACGCCGAGACGCAGCGGCATCCCCGCCCATAGGCCGACGCCGTTCGACACCAGCAGCCGCATCTTCCCCACGTCGTACCAGCCCCCCGCATAGCCGCCGTTGGCCGCCGCGGTCATCCGCCGGAACAGCCAGACCTGGCCGCCGTGGGTGTGGCCGGAGACCTGCAAGTCCACGCCCATCGCCGCCGCCTCCGCCGCGTCGTTGGGGCGGTGCGCGAGCAACAGGCGAAAGGCATCTTCCTTCGGTGCGCCCGCGAGCGCGGCCTTGAGGTCGGGGGTCTTGCCGGGGCGGATCGCGCCGACCGGATCGGCGACGCCCGCGATGGTAAGGATCTCGCCGCGCACCCGGATCGCCGCGTGGGCGTTGTAGAGGACCTTCATCCCCATCCGCGCGTAGGCCTTGAGCCAACCCTCGACGCCGTAGATGTATTCGTGGTTGCCGGGGGAGACGAAAACCCCGTGCGGCGCGTCGAGGCGGGACAGCGGCTCGACGTCGCGCGCCAGAAGGCTTTCCGGACTGTCGACGATGTCGCCCGGCATCACGATCAGGTCGGGCTTGGCCGCCATCGTGCGGTTGACCACCTTGTCGACCCAACGGCGACGGAACAGCGGGCCGATGTGGACGTCGGAGAGCACCGCGATGCGCAAGTCCTCGAGCGCGGGGGCGAGCCCCGGAACCGTCATCTTCGCCTCGCGCACCGGCGGCGCGCGCAGCGCCTGGCGGATGCCGTAGGCGCTGATCAGGAGCCCGGCGGCGGCGATCGCGAGGGCGCGCTCGGTGTCGGGCACCTCGGGGCGGAAGATCAGCAGGACGATATCGGTGAACAGGCTGAGCAGGCCCATCAGCAGCACCCCGGCATGCAGCCAGGAGCCGAGCAGAAGCATTTTGTCGGAGACCGCGAGCTCGAAGGTGCGCACCAGCACGACGCGGTTGGCGATCACCACCACCAGAATGCCGAGGAGAATGCGCAGCCAGAGCGGCAGGGGAAGCGGCAGGATCAGGCGGATGTAGACGTAGAGCGCGATACCGCTCATGGAGGCGGTGAACAGGGGAATGAACATGCCGTCTCCTCGAATTTTGGGTCCGATCGATATGGGTTGCGGGGGGCGTGATGTCCACGCTTTCAACGGTTTGTTATACTTAAATTTTATGTTGTTTATTTTTCTATTGACGCGAATCCGCAGCTAATATGTAATTTCCACAGCGCCGATTTGAGACACCAGATTGCGGGCGCTTTAACAAATGCCGCTAAAGCCGGAGTGACCCATGATGACTACGAATCCTGCCTTGTCCGCAGCCGCTCGCCGCGCCGCCGCCGAACGCTTCCGTTCCGCCGGCGTCGAACCCCGCCTCGGGGAGCTGTGGAACGACCCGGTGTTCCAGGCGGTCCTGGCGCGCGACCGCCTCTCGATCAACGACGTGCGCGCCGCGATTGCCGCGGCCGGATTGCCGCGCATCTGACTTCCCGTGATTGTTCCTCCCACGCCTCCCCGGCGGCTTGCCACCGCCGGGGTTTTCTCGTATGCAGGAACCTCTCCTTTGCAGAGAAATTGATCCATCATGGACGCCANNCCCCTCCGACACTCGATCGGCTCGCCAAGGCCGCGGCGCGCTGCACCGCGTGTCCGCTTTACCGCCATGCGACGCAGACGGTGTTCGGCGAGGGCGAACCGGGCGCGCGGCTGATGCTGGTGGGCGAGCAGCCCGGCGACATCGAGGATCACATCGGCGTTCCCTTCGTCGGGCCCGCGGGGCGGCTGCTCGACCGCGCCCTCGCCGCCGCCGGGATCGACCGCGACGAGGCCTATCTCACCAACGCGGTGAAGCACTTCAAGTGGACGCCGCGCGGCAAGCGCCGCTTCCACGGCAAGCCCAACGCCGGAGAGATCCGCTGCTGTCGGCCGTGGCTGCTGGCCGAGATCACGGCGGTGAAGCCCGAGGTGATCGTCTGCCTCGGCGCGACCGCGGCGCAGACCCTGCTCGGCCCCGAGTTCCGGGTGTCGAAGCAGCGTGGCGAGTGGGTTGGGTCCGAGCTCGCACCGAAGGTGATGGCGACTGTGCACCCGTCGTCGCTGCTGCGGATGCGGCGTTCGGTCGACCGCGACGGCGCGTTCCAGGCGTTGGTTGCCGATCTCGCCAAGGCCGCCGACGCCTAAGCCTAGTGCTTGACCGCGCGGGCGAGCTCGGCCTTCGACATCTTCGACCGCCCGGCGATCTCCTGCGTCTTTGCCTGTTCATAGAGCTCGGCCTTGGTCGCGCCGCCGTGGAGGGTGCGATCCTGTGCCCGCTTGCCTTCCGTTTCCGCCTGGGCGGTGCGTCCCTGGCGTTCCTTCGCCTTGGTGCGGCGCAGAGCCTTGGCGTTGGCCTTCGGGCTTTCCTGGTTGCTCGCGCCTGCCTCGCTCAAGGCGATGGCGACCGCCTGCTTGCGGCTGTGGACTTTCTTGCCGCTGCCGCTTTCGAGCTCGCCGTGCTTGAACTCGTGCATCACCCGGCCGACCGTCGCCTTCTGGGGATCGGATTGCTTCGGCATGGTTTTTTACTCCACTGTTCCCCGCATCAATGCGATCCTGACGGTGATGGTTCCGACACCGGAGGAAACGATGGCCAAGACTCTTGCCCTGCCGATCCTGCTCGCACTCGGCCTCGCCGCCTGCGGCAAGGCCGAGGAGCCGTTCTGCCGCGCCGTCGACACCAACCGCGCCTCCTTCGTCGCCGCCACCAAGGTGGAAAACGCCACGGCACGCGACGCGGCGCTCTCGGGTGCAGTAGCGGAGGGGCGCGAACGCCTCACCACCGCCGTCCTCGAAGGGCCGATCAAAGGCTGGCACGGCACCGTCGCGGCGGCCAACACCGACATCAAGGGCCTCGGCCTGATCAAGATCGCCCTGCCCTGCAAGGCGACCCTGATCGCGGGCGAGATCGCCCCCGGCGACGCCCTCTTCGCCGCGATGAAAAAGCTGAAGCAAGGCGACGCGGTGACCTTCGACGGGTCGTTCGTCGCCGCCCCCACGGGCAAGCCCTATCTCGAAATCTCGTTCACCCAGAACGGCATGATGACCGACCCCGAATTCATCATCCGCCTCACCGCGATCCGCTGAGATGGCCGAAACCGCCCTCAGCCCCGGCGTCGCCGAAGTCCTCCTCGGCAACACCTGGTTCCGCGAACTGCCCGACGACCTCGCCCGCGCCCTGGTCTCGGCGGCGACGCTGCGCAGCTTCCGCGCCGGCGAGGTAATCCACTGCCAGGGTGATCCGTCGGACGCGCTCTACGCGGTGGTGTCGGGCTCGGTGAAGGTGAGCTCGATATCCGCCGACGGGCGGGAGTGCGTGTTCCGCTATCTCACCCCCGGCAACTGGTTCGGCGAGATCGGCATGCTCGACGGCCTGCCCCGCACCCACGACGCGGTGGCGGCCCAGGCGGCGCGGGTGCTGCTGCTGCCGCCCGAGGCGCTGGCCGACCTGCTCGCGCGCCACCCGGTGCTCTACAAGTTCCTCGCCCTGCTGCTCTGCCGCGTTGTCCGCACCGCGTTCACCATGCTCAACGACACCACCCTGCTCTCGGTCTCGGCGCGGCTGGCGAAGCGGCTATTGAGCTTCGCCGAAAGCGCCCCGGCGGGCGGCGAGATCGCGGTGCGCCTCACCCAGGACGAACTCGCCACCCTGGTCAATACCACCCGCCAGACCGTCAACAAGCGCCTCGCCGACTGGCAGAAGCTCGGCTGGATCGAACTCCGCTACGGCCGCATCGTGATCCGCAACCTCGACGCCCTGCGCCAGCTCCACCTCGACGAATAGCCTCAGGCGAGCCGCTTCTCCATGCGGAAGTTGCGAAACGTTTGGCCGCGCAGTTCCACCGTCTGCGGCGCGATCAGCACGAATCCATGCGCGGCGAAAAAACCGCGCGCCGCGAAACTCGCCTCGGTGAAAAGCCGGGGGAAGCCGTCTGCCCGCGCGACGGCCTCGACGGTGTCGAGCAGGGCGCGCGCCACGCCCTGGCGCTGATGCTCGGGGCGGACGAACATCCGGTCGATGTGGCCGTCGGGTTCGAGGTCGGCGAACCCGGCGGGCGCGCCCGCGACCTCGGCGATCCAGGCTTCCCGCCCCTGCCGCCGCGCGAT
>LUYR01000231.1 GCA_001603335.1 Rhodospirillales bacterium Alpha_05
TCCCGCGCCTGCAAGTCCGCCGCCCCGAATGGCCGCGCCACCCCGCCGACCGCTGGGTCGAGGTCGACACCGTGGCCGAAGCCGCCACCCGCCTCCCCGCCCTCGGCCACCGCGCCTTCCTCACCGTCGGCCTGGGCGAACTCGAACCCTTCCGTAACCGCACCGACCTCTGGTGCCTCGTCCGCGTCGTCGACACCCCCGCCAGCCCGCTCCTCAACGGCCCCCACCTCACCATCGCCGCGCGCGGCCCGTTCCAAGAGGCGGACGAACGGATCCTGCTGGAAACCCACCAAATCGACGTCCTCGTCACCAAACATGCCGGCGGCGACGCCACCTACGGCAAACTCAAAGCCGCCCGCGACCTCGGCATCCCGGTCCTGATGGTGCGCCGCCCACCCGCCGAACCCGGAGATACCGGACTTCCGGAAAAGGCCGTGGCTTGGGTGGAAAGGAAGACCGGGCTCTGCCCGGACCCGCGAGGGGACTCGGTCCCCTCGGCCCCATAACTTTTTTCGCCGCGAAGCGGCTATCAACCGTTACGCGGCGTGATGGCTGATTGCCGCTTCGCGGCGAAAAACTAACGGGTACATAGGGCCCAAGGCCCTATGCGGGCCCGGGCAGAGCCCGGACCTTATCCAAACGAAAAGGGCCGGTCTTCCGACCGGCCCTTCGTTCAGGCGATGCCTGGGATCGTTACTGGTTCCGGTTGCCCATGAAGCGCAGCATGATCAGGAACATGTTGAGGAAGTCGAGGTAGAGGGCGAGGGCGCCCATCACCGCGGTCTTCTCGGCGATGGCGAGGTCGCCGCCGCCGTTGGCGAAGTACATCGACTTGATCTTCTGGGTGTCGTAGGCGGTGAGGCCCGCGAACACCAGGAGGAACATCGCCGACAGCGCGAGGTCGAGGACCGTGCTCTGCAGGAACATGTTGACCACCATGGCGACCAGGCCGCCGATCAGGCCCATGATCAGGAACGAGCCCATGCCGGAGAGGTTACGCTTGGTGGTGTAGCCATAGAGGCTCAGGCCGGCGAACGCGGCGGAGGTGATGAAGAACACCCGCGCGATCGAGGCCGAGGTATAGATTGCGAAGATGTACGCGAGCGAAGCGCCCACCAGCGCGGCATAGACCCAGAAGACGGTTTGCGCGGTGCGCACCGGCATGGAATGGATCTTGAAGCCGAGGAACATCACCAGGGCGAGCGGTGCGAACATCACCACGTAGCCCAGGATGCTCGGCTGGACACCGCCGCGCGGGCCCACCGTGTAGAGCAGCTGGAACAAGGCCGGGGTATGCGCCACGAACCAGGCAACCAGCCCGGTAACCGCCAGCGCCGAGGCCATGTAGTTGTAGACCTTCAGCATGTAGGCGCGCAAACCCTGGTCGACGGCTTCCGCCGTCGCGGTGCGGCCCATCGTCGCGAAACGCGGGTCGGGGTAACTCGTCATCGTCGTCCTCATCGAATGTGCTGGGTGAAACACGTTCACCATCGTGCCAAGAGATGTGTTTGCATCCGAGGCGGCGCAAGTATGGCACGCCAGGAAGCGAAAGCAATCGGAACCGGACGCGAAGCCTTGGAAATCCTAGAGGTGACGCAGGCGGCGCGCGGGTTTTGCGGCGAGGATGCGGCCCGAGATCGTGGCGCCGGTGGCGAGTCCGGCGATGGCGCAGGCCGCCGCGACGGCGATCGCGGCTTCGGGGCGGAAGGTCCATTCGAGGCGCATCAGCGTGGTGACCACCGCCCACGCCGCCGCCGACCCCGCGAGCACCGCGAAGCCGCCGACGATGCTGCCGATGGCGAGGAACTCCCACGCGGTGACGCGCATCAGGTCGCGCCGCCGCGCGCCCACGACCTTGAGGATCACCGCCTGATTGAGGCGGTCGCGCAGGCCGGAGGACACCGCCCCGGCGAGCACCAGCAGTCCGGCGATCACGGTGACGCCGGTGACCGCGAGCACGGCGCGCCCGCCGACGTCGGAGATCCCCTGCACCCGTTCGAGCACGTCGGCGACGCGGATCGCCGAGATGTTGGGGATTTGCGCGGCGACGGCGCGTTCGAGCGGGGTTTCGCTTTCGGGCGGCGCCTTGACCGTGGCGAGCAGGGTGTGGGGCGCGGCGTCGATCACGCCGGGGGAGAAGACGAAGGCGAAGTTCATCGCGAGGGAGGTCCAGCGCACCGTGCGGGTGTTGGCGACGGTGGCGGTGATCTCGCGGCCGAGAATATTGACGGTGACGGTCGAGCCGATCTTGAGGCCGAGACCGTCGGCGACGCCCTGTTCCACCGAAACCTGCGGAGTCGCGGGCGTGCCCTGCCACCAGGAACCGCTGGCGATTTCCGCGCCGCGCGGCGGGTTGGCGGCGGCGGTGAAGCCGCGGTCGCCGTTGAGCACCCAGCGCACGTCCTGCGGCACCTTGGTGGCGTCGGCTTCCGCGCCGTTGAGGCGCACCACGCGGCCGCGCACCATCGGT
>LUYR01000232.1 GCA_001603335.1 Rhodospirillales bacterium Alpha_05
GAGGGCCTGCGGGCCGAGGCGGCGGCGGACGGCGTGGCGGTCAACGTGATCTGCCCGGGCTTCGTCGAAACCCCGATGACCGGCGCCAACGGCTTCCCGATGCCGTTCCTGATCGACACCGAACGGGCGGCGCGGACGATCAAGCGCGGCCTTGCACGAAACCAGGGGCGCATTACGTTTCCCTGGCAGATGGCGATCATCGGCTGGCTCTTGCGCGCCCTGCCCGATGCCCTGCTCACCCGCGCGCTCAGCCGCATGCCGCGCAAGCCGCCCCGGGCCTAAAATCCCCGCATTCCACCATCCGAAGGGAGCCGTCACCCCATGTTGCGTGCGTTCAAGAACGATTGGGCCCTGTTCACCGGGATTCTGATGCTGGTCGCCTCGGCGAGCCTGTTGACCACGCTCTTGACCATACGCGGCGCGACCATCGGCTTCACCACCGCGCAGATCGGCCTGATCCAGGCGGCCTGCCCGGTGGGGGCATTGCTCGGCTCGATCTACGCGCCCCGGCTGGTTACCCGGGTCGGGCACGTGCGCTCGTTCGGCGCGCTCGCCTCGATGTGCTCCACCGCCGCGGTGGTGCACCTGATGACCAACGATCCCTGGACCTGGGGCGCGATGCGCTTTCTCGCAGGGTTGTGCTTCCCCGGCCTGTTCGTGATCGCCGAGAGCTGGCTCAACGCCAAGGCGGAGAACCGCTCGCGCGCCGGGCTTCTGGCGATCTACTTCGTCACCACCACCCTCGGCAACGCCATCGGGCCATACCTCGCGGGCATTCCGGATTCCGAGGGCACCAACCTCTTCGCCCTTTCCTCGATCCTGATCTCGCTGTGCCTGATCCCGCTGCTGATCTCGCGCAACCCCGCGCCGGAGATCGTCGATTCCGAGCGCATGCCGTTCCGCCGTTTCATGCGGGTGTCGCCGATGGCGCTGATCGGGGTGCTGATTTCGGGGGCGATCGCCTCGACCTTCTCGGTGGCGATGCCGCTCTACGGCCTGCGCCTCGGCATGAGCTCGCCCGATGCGACGCGGCTGCTGGTGATCGCGGCGGTCGCGGGCGCGCTGGCGCAGTTCCCGATCGCCTGGGCGTCGGACCACACCGACCGCCGCATCGTCATCGCCGGAGCGGCGATCTTCGGCGCGGCGGTGTGCCTGGTGACCTCCACCGGGTATCTCGAAGGCAACATGGTGCGCATCGGCGTGGCACTGATCGCGGCTGCGTTCCTGCCGATGTATTCGCTCTGCGCCGCGCACGCCAACGACCAACTGACGCCCAACCAGATGATCGCCGCGTCGGGCACCCTGGTGTTCACCTACAACCTCGGCGTGGTGTTCGGCAGCTTCAGCGGGCCGTCGATGATCGGCGCGCTCGGGCCGCAGGGGTTCATGATCCTGCTCGCGACGCTCTCGGGGTTGATGGCCCTGCTCGCGATCGTCCGCCGCCGGTCGAGCGCCGCGCCGGTCGATACCGGCCGCGCCCATCCGGTGCATCCGGGTGCGCAGGTGGTGGTGGTGATGGGCGAAGCGGCGGACGCGATCGTCACCGACGCGCCCACCCCGGAGGTTCCGGAGCCCGCTCCGGTCTAGCTGTTGCGCAGCGACTGGAGAATCCCGATCACGTCGAGGTCGCCGAGACCGTCGCTCACCGCGAGCTCGAAGCTGCCGCGCACCACCTCGGTCGCCGGGATCGCCGCGCCCGCGCCGTGCGCCTCCGCCGAGGCGAGGCGCAAATCCTTCGCCATGTGCTTGAGCGGGAACGCCGCGCCGAAGTTTCCGGCACGGATCGCGGCAAGCTTGATCGCCACCACCGGCGAGGCGAGCGGGGTCTCGCCGATGGCGTCGATCAGGGTTTCGCTCTCGAGACCGCAGGCCTCGCCGAACACCACCGCTTCCGCCAGCCCCTGCATCACCACGCCGAGCATCAGGTTGATCGCGAGCTTGGCCTGCGCGCCCTTGCCCGCGTCGCCGAAGCGGACGACCTTTTTGCCGAGCTTTTCGAGCACCGGGCGAACCCGCTCCAGTACCTCCGCCTCACCGCCGACGACGATCACCAGGGTCGCGTCGGTGGCCTGCTTCACCGAGCCCGACACCGGCGCGTCGAGGCAGCCGACGCCGCGCGCAGCAAGGCGCTCGGCAGTGGAGCGGGAAAGATCGGGCGACATCGTGCCCATGTTGATCACCACCTGACCTTCGCGCAGATGGTGGACGAGCCCGTCCTTGCCGAACAGCACCGCCTCCTGCGCCTTATCGTCGCCGAGCATGGTGACGATCACCTCGGCGCCACGCGCAAGGGCTTCGAGACTGTCGGCAAGCGGCAAGCCGAGACCCTCGGCGGTCTCGCGGGTGCGGTTGTAGGCGGCGAGCGGATATCCGGCGGCGACGAGATTGGCGGCCATCGGCGCGCCCATGTGGCCAAGCCCGATCCAGCCGATGTTCGGTAGCGTCATCTGAGTTCCCCCTGAAGATCGCGCGAGAGCGCCGCGCCACCCCATCAGGTGTGCTGGGTTCCCCGGTTTCGCAAGCGCTTAGCGGTGGGGAAAACCAGGCCAGGGCGCTGCCCTGGACCCGCTGGGGGCGCGGCCCCCAGCCCCCAGCGGTTTTTCGCGCGTAGCGCAATCAACCGTCACGCCGCGCGATGGCTCTATGGCGCTCCGCGCAAAAAACTTAAGGGGTCTGGGGCCCAAGGCCCCAGCCTGCGGAGCCCTTCCCTTACTTCTTCTGCGACCGCTCGAACGCCCGCCACTTGGCGACGTTGCGATTGTGCTCTTCGAGGGATTTGGAGAAGACGTGGCCGCCGGTGCCGTCGGCGACGAAGTAGAGGTCTTTGGTGTCGGCGGGATTGAGGGTGGCGCGGATCGCTTCCGCGCCCGGCAGGGCGATCGGCGCGGGCGGCAGGGCGGCGATGACGTAGGTGTTGTAGGGGTGTTCGGTTTCGAGGTCGTGGCGAGTGAGGCCGCGGTCGAGGACGCCCGCGCCATCGGAGAGGCCATAGATCACCGTCGGGTCGGACTGGAGCTTCATGCCGAGGCGGAGGCGGTTGACGAACACTGCGGCGACGCGCGGGCGTTCCGACGCGATGCCGGTTTCGCGTTCGACGATCGAGGCGAGGATCAGCGCCTCTTTCGGCGATTTGAACGGCAGGTTTTCGGCGCGTTTGGCCCAGGCGTCGGCGAGCAGGCGGTCCATCGCGGCTTTCATCCGCGCGACGACCTGGGCGCGGGTATCGCCGAGGATGTAGGCATAGGTTTCGGGCAGCAGCGCGCCTTCGTCGACGCCGGAGGGGGCGTCGCCCGCGAGCGAGGGTGCGGCGGCGATCGCGGCCAGGGCCTGCTTCACCGTCCAGCCTTCAGGGATGGTGAGTTGGTGCTGCACCACCTTGCCGGACATCAGGAGGGTCATCGCGTCTTCCGCCGAAGCGGACGCTGGAAAGGCGTATTCGCCCGCCTTGAGCGCGGTTTGCGCGCCCGAGATGCGCACGCCGAAGCGGAAGATCAGGGGATCGGCGATCACGCCGGCGTCGTGCAGCAGAGTCGCGATGCGTTCGACGCCCGCGCCCTTCGGCACCACGACGGTGGTTTCCGACGTCGAAGGGCCGGGGGCGACGAACGCCTCCCGGCCCTTGACGTAGAGCACCGCGGCCGCCGCGGCGGCCAGGGCCAGCAGGGCGACGAGCAGGACGCCGAC